>JBJEPU010000163.1:0-7743 GCA_051881395.1 Candidatus Fimenecus sp. | reverse complement strand
CTCCGCCGGGAACAGCACGGACAAAAAGAAGTTGAACTCCTCCGTGCCGTCATAATCCGGGTGCTCGGCGCGCCGTTTTTCGGCAACCTTCACGGCGGACGCCGCACGGTGATGCCCGTCGGCAATGTATAAAGACGGAATTGCGCCGAACAACGCAATCAACTTGTCGACCACCGCCGTATCGTCCACCACCCAAACGGTTTGGCGCACCTCATTGGCGGTAAAATCATAGACAGGCGCGTGCGACGCTTTCCAATCGTCCAAAACCGCGGTGACCGACGGCGTTCCGCGGTAGGTCAGGAAAATCGGACCGGTGTTTGCGTCGAGCGTATCGACATGGCGAATACGGTCCGCCTCTTTGTCGGCACGGGTAAATTCGTGCTTTTTGATAACTGCATTTTGGTAGTCGTCCACCGCCGTACAGCCGACCAGCCCCGTTTGGGTGCGGCCCTGCCAAGTCTGCATATAAATATACAGGCACGGTGTTTCATCCTGCCGCAGTACATCGGCGGAAATCAACTTTCCCAAATTTTCTTTGGCTTTCAAATAGACCTTTTCGTCATATATATCGACGGTTTTCGGCAGGTCGATTTCCGCCTTATCCACATGCAAAAAGGAATAGGGATTGCCGAATGCGGCTTTGCGCGCCTCGTCGGAATTCATGACATCGTACGGCAATGCGGCGACCTTGTCCGCGAAGCCTTCTGCCGGGCGATATGCCCGAAATGCTTTTAATACAGCCATATTATGTTCCTTTCTTCTTGAAAAAAGATTGTATACATTTTTGCAACAGCCAATATGCCACCATACAGCATAGTACGCCGACCGCCGCGCCGACGGCATCCACAAACACATCGCGCATTTGACACGCACGCCCCGCAATGAAATATTGGTGGATTTCATCGCTTGCGGCATACAGCACCGCGGTCAAAAAGGCAAGCGTAGGCTGAACCGCGCGAAATGAAAGCCCGTAGGCATTATATAACAGCAATGCCAGCCCGCAGTATTCCAACGCATGCGCCAATTTGCGCACAAAATGCGAGGTAACCACAATGCCGAACCGCGCAAACAGCATGGCAATGACCCCATCACTTTTGCCGGAGGACTGCGTTGCCGTTTCATGCGACCACCCGAAAATGATTACGGCGCACGCTGCCACAAGCGCCCAGGAAACGAAAAGCAGAACAGCGTGCCACACGCGGCTGTATTTATTTTTTGGTTGCATGGATGAAATAGACATAGTCTTTGGACGCATAGAAATAAATACCCTTTGTATCCTTTGATGTTACAAAGCAGTTGCTTTGATAAAAGACCGGTAACAAAATTGCGTGCTGTAACAAATAATTTTCCGCATCGCCGCACGCCGCGCTTTGTGCGGAAAAACTGCCCGCACTTTCACGCACCCGCTGTAACAAATCCGCATATGCCTGCGTCTGTACCGAAAATGCCCCGGACGCACCGAACATTTCCAAGTACGACGCCGTGCGAACGGAATCTGCCGTCAGCGGATAAAACGCAATATCGTAATTGCCGTCTGTCACCGCCGCAAGCAGGGTGGAAAGCGGAACGGCTTTGACGGTTACGACCAATTTCACGCCCAGCGTTTTTTGCCAGCCTTGTATAACAGCACGCACAAAATCCGCATATTCCTCCGCGCAAAGGACCTCTAATTCCGCCGCGGATGCGCCAAGCTCCAAAAGCCCTTCCGCAAAGCAGGCACTTGCCGCCGCGGTATCATAGGCGAGCAAGGCGGCGCCGAATTGCGCACGGAAGCTCTGTGTGCCGACGGTACAGTACGGCGGCACAAGCCCTGCGGCGCGCTCGACAGTCTCGCCCAAAATAGACAGCTTGTCAAAATCCACAGACAAACAAAGCGACTTGCGCACATTTTCATTGGCAAGCACGGTATTCTTTTGATTAAACAAAAAGGCGTAGGTGGTGCTTTCCAAATACTGCACATGCAATTCGTCGGCATCCTCTAAGGCGTCAAACTGCGCTTTCGTCAAAAATGCCGCGTCATAGGTGCCCGATGCCGTCTTTTCGGGAACGGCGTCGCTATCCGCATTATAATAGAGCGTCAGCGAAGCGGGAGAAGCCTCTGTTTCCCCGTGGTAATCGTCATTTTTAATCATCTTAATCGAAGTTTTTTCCAACCATTTGGACACATGCAACGGCCCGTTGGAAAGCGTATACCCCACCTCTAAGCCGTAACGCCCCGCCGTCAGTTCAAAAAACTCTCGGTCACAGGGCGCGGCACCCGGCGCGGTTAAAGCATAGAGCAAATTTTCGTCGGCACGCGCCAAGCGGATTTCCAAAGTGAATTCGTCAATTGCACGCACGCCGAGGCTTTCTTTCGGGGCCTGCCCTGCTTGAATGCTTTTTGCATTTTCCAAGGCAGAAAACAAGTAGGCGTCCGCCGAGCCCGTTTGCGGGTCGACCGCACGCTGTAACGCAAAAACAAAATCCTCGGCACACACGGTTTTGGGGAAGGTTTCTTTAAAATTCTCCCCATACTTCTCCGCCAACACGATTTTCTGTGCGGAATACAGCGCCCATTGCGCGTTCTGCCGCAGGTAAAAGGTATAAGTCAGCCCGTCATCGGACACCGTATAGCGATCGGCAACGCCGTTTACGATTTCGCCGTTCTCCCCGACGCGCACAAGCCCCTCGTAACAGTTGGATGCCACCAGCCGTTCGGCGTTGGAGTCGGCAATTTGGGGGTCTAAGCTTTGCGGTTCATCGGTGATGGGCATAGAAAAGCTCTTGCCTGTTTTGGTTTTCCCGAAACAGCCCGAAAAAGAAAGCAGCAATAAAATACAGCACAGCACAATCGAAATCGTCTTTTTTGCCATAGAAACGCTCCTTTCCTTCCCTTACTTTGTATTGTATCATACTCCGAACAGAAAATCTACCGAAAAAATCCGCCGCATATGCTTTTTGGGCATACACGGCGGCGCATATTACATTGTATCAGGCTGCCGCGTCCGGCGCAGTCGTTTCCGGCGGCGCGGTTGTCACGGGCTCCGTGGTTTCCGGCGGGGCAGTAGACGCCTCTGTTTCCGGCGGCGCCGTAGTGGTTTCGGAAGTTGTTTCCAAGGTGGTGGTCTCGCCCGTTGTGCCGACAAAATCGGTTGTTGTGGTTGCGCCTAAATCCGGCTTTGTTGTCGGCGCGGCAGTTGTATTGTTTTTATTCGTTTTATTCGAGTTACTGCCCCAAGACGAGTTTTTCTTCGTAATCGGTTCATCGGGAACTTCGCCGTAAATAAACAGGTGCAGTCTTTCGGTCGCGGCGGCCAAATCATAGCGCCACACCCATGCACCTTCATAGATACCGCCGATTGCGTTATCCTCTTCACCGGGCACATTGGTCATTTGAATGGTGATATCCTCTTTGAGCATCGGCGCAAAGGACATAATTTCAGAGAACGACAGCGAGGTCTCGCAAAGGCTCATCATGGTTTTGAGCATTTCGCTGTATTTCGAGGGGCTGACCTTGCGCGCCTGCACCAAAAGCGCTTCAATCACCTTTTTTTGGCGGTTGGAGCGCGCCACATCGGAGTCGATTTTGCGAAGCCGTGCATACACAACCGCCTGCTCCCCGGTCAAATGCACCATGCCCGATTCGTTCAAATAGCCGAAATTCGGATTTTCATCATCCCCAATGTCATTCAGGTGTACGCGTTCCGCTTCGGTCACCTCAATATCAATCCCGCCGAGGAGGTCAATCGCCTCGCCTAACTTATAAAAATTGACAGTGGCATAATCCGTAATATTCATAGAGAAATTCTGATTGATGGTTTTAATGGCAAGCTGTGCGCCGCCGAACGCATAGGCGTGCGTAATTTTTTGATTTTTATGCCCTTCAATCGCCACATAACTGTCGCGCAAAATCGAGGACAGTTTCACGACATTGTTTTGGCGGTCAATACTGACAATCATAATCGTATCACTTCTGCCCGAGAAGGAGTTTTCGTCACGCGTATCCACGCCGAACAGCGCGATATTAACAATATCGGTATCCCCGTATTTGTCGGAAATTTCGGAGGAAATGCCGAGGTTTTTTTCGTCCACACCGTTACGGAAATTGTTGTATATTCCGTAAACCACGCCGAACGCCAGCAAAGCAACCAGCAAAACAATTAAAATCACATATACCGTAACGCGTTTCCACTTTGCAAGCGCAAACCACTGTTTGCCGAACTTGCTGTTACGGAATTTGCTGTTTTTACGCTTTTTCGCTTTTTCTTGCTCTTTTTTGTATTTTTTCTCGACTTTTGCGTCAAGTTTTTTCTCTAATAAAATTTCTTTTTCTTCGGAATTTGCGCGTTCCCTTTTCATAATACACCTCAACTTTACTGTCTTTGCCGCAATATCTGTCATATAGTTTAACCGCAGATGATTATACAACCAAAGTCGATTGCTGTCAATTCAAGACGAGGGATTTTAACAGAATTGTCATATTTCAGAAAAAAGCAATGTCATTCCGAGCCGTAAGGCTCAGAATGACAAAACGGGCGGGCACAAATGACCCGCCCGTTCGCTCAGAGTTTAATTCGTACTCGTAAAGTTAAATCACTTTACAAATTTTTGCTCATTTTCCACCGTAACGCCGACCTTGCCGTCCACGGCGCGCAAACGCAAATCCACACTGACCGTTTCCGTGTCGTTTTCTGCAGTCACAGTATACACAACAGTTATCCCGTCTGTGGGCGCGGTTACATAAAACTTTCCGTCATCGCAAGCGTAACCCAGCACATATTCTTGCGGCTCGTTTTGGGATTCGTCCTGTGTTTTGACATACACGCCAAACTCTTTCGCGGTTTCCATATCGGACGATGCAAACTGCCAATCGCTGTTCGTCACAGCCGTATCGGGCGATGTGTCGTCATTAAACCCGCGCATCTTCACATAAATGCGGTCATACGCCTCGATGTCCAGCGCTTCAAAGGCGTACAGCATATTACCGTCAATCTGCCGCGCAGGCTCGACAAAAACCTCGTTGTCGGCACTCAATTCGGTAGATACGCTCTGCCCGCTAGCTTGCATTTGTGTAATGCACAGCCGCAAACTCTCGCCGCTCATTGCCGTTTTAAATTCCGGCTGTGTATTTTCCGTTGTTGGCTGTGCCGAAGGGCGGTGCAACACGCCCACGGACAGCAATGCCACCGTCAGCACAACCGCTGCTGCCGCCACAGCCCACCGCATTGGCGGCTTATCCTGTTTTATTTCGGTACTTTCCGCCTCTAACGCCGCACCGATGCGTGCGCGCGCCGAAGTGCTCAAACGCAAATTCTGTTCCGCATTTTCTAATTTTTTCACCGTAAATCCTCCTTTGTATAGGCTTCTTTCAGTAACTTTCTGCCTTTTTCCAAGCGTTTTTTAACTGCCGAAAGGGAGATGTGCAAAATCTGTGCAATTTCCGCCGTTTTATACCCCTCAACATAGTAAAGTTGCAAAACCACGCGATATATATACGGCAAACCGCACAGCGCACCGAGAATTTCGCTGTTCTCGGGCGGGAGTTCGGTTGAATCCGCAAATTCGTCCGAAACAACCGTTTCATACCGACTGCGAAACCGTAGTGCGTTTTTGCAAATATTGGTTGCAACGCGAATAAGCCATGCTTTTTCGTGCTGTTCGCTTTCAAAACGCGGCGCCTTGCGCAGATAGCGAATCAGCGTTTCCTGCACAGCGTCCTCGGCATCTTGCCGTTGCCTAAGCAGTACAAAACAAATCCGAAACAGCATATCACCGTACCGCGCAAGCGCCTCTTGCGCATCTTGGGCGGACGGTGTGTCTTTTTCCCGTTCGTTTTGCATACGGTTTCATCTCCTTTCACCCGTAATACACCGCAAACACAAAAAAGGTGACTGATTTTCTGAAAAAATTTTTTATATATAAATATGCAAAAAAAGAAACGGCACCGAAGTACCGTTTCTCTATTCGTTCTGTTTTCAGCCGCGCAGGGCTCTGTCAAGCCATACCTCGGCAATATCCATTGCGGCAAACAAGCCTTTTTTCTCGCTCGTTTTGACAATGCGCTCTTTGGCGCTCGCGTCGGGGTCGGTGCTCAACAACTGCACCGTCACCTTCGATGCCAAATCGTAGCCTTCAAACTCCTTTTTGGAAGCAATCCGCATCATAATGACAAAATCATCGGACATATTGCCGTAGTAAATCGTATCGCCGTTTCGCACAAGGGGCTTGCCCTTATACATTAAAAACTCGTTTTTTTTCGTTTCAGCCATAGTGTCTCCTTACTTCTCGTTTTCATCCAGGCGCAGATAATTTTTCACCAACACCTGCAAAAGCTCATCTCTATCCAACCGACGGATGAGGCTGCGGGCATTGTTGTGCGTGGTAATATAGGTCGGGTCTTCGGACAAAATATACCCGACGATTTGACTGATGGGGTTATAGCCCTTTTCCCGAAGCGCGTTGTAAACCGTCAGTATGGTTTGGCGCATTTCTTCCTCATGTTCGTCTTTAATCGAGAACTGAATGGTTTTGTTCGGGTCTAACATCACAGCCACCTCCTAATTTACAAGTAAAGGTATTATACACTATACAACTGCAAAAAACAATAAGTTTATGAAAATTTTTACTTTTCCGCAAGCGGTTGGTTTCGGTAATCCTCCACAACCTTGCCGTCCTGAATCCGAATGACGCGCTTGGCTTCTTCGGCAATGCCGTTGTCATGCGTAATCAAAATGACGGTTCTGCCCTCATCGTTTAACTCGTGCAAAATGCGCATAACATCTTTTCCCGAACGGCTGTCGAGGTTGCCTGTGGGCTCATCTGCCAAAATAATCGGCGGTCTCGCGGCGACGGCGCGCGCAATGGCCACACGCTGTTGTTGCCCGCCGGACATCTCTTTCGGCAAATGCGTCAGTCGATGCCCGAGCCCGACGCGTTCGAGCGCATCTAAGGACAGCTTATGCCGTTCCTCAGCAGGCATACCGCGGTATGCAAGCGGCAATTCTACATTGCCCTGCGCCGTTAGGCTCGAAATCAAGTTAAAGCCTTGAAAAATAAATCCGATTTGCTTATTGCGAATTTCGGAAAGCTGGTCGTCGGTCATATGCGAAACATTCTCGCCGTCGAGATAATATTCGCCGCTTGTAGGCACATCCAAAAGCCCGAGCATATTCATCAGCGTGGATTTCCCCGAGCCCGACTGCCCGATAATCGCCACAAAATCACCGCGGTCAATCGACAGTGTAATGCCGTCGAGCGCGCGTACCTCATTTTCGCCGGGGTTATAAATTTTGTAAATGTCTTTGACTTCAATTAAACGCATACCGACACCACCTTATACTCTGTTTCCATCATACCGCAAACCCGTTCGCAATTCAATGTATAATTTGTGAATTTTTGCACGATTTTCGGCAACGCTAACACCGAAAAAGCAAAAAAAGGAGTTTTACAATGGCTACCGGAAAACAGGAATACACCAAAATGACTGAAAAGGCGTCGCCGCCGTCACCGAAACTGAAAGACACCGTCATGGCGTTTTTGTTCGGCGGGGCAATTTGCACGCTCGGGCAAGCCTTATATGCCTTATATACAAACTACGGCGCAAGCGAAGACGGTGCCAAAACCGCAGTCTCCGTCACGCTTGTTTTCCTGACCGCGTTGCTCACGGGCATCGGCGTATTTGATAAAATTGCTAAGCACGCGGGCGCGGGCACGATTGTCCCGATTACGGGGTTTGCCAATTCCGTTGTCTCCCCTGCTATGGAA
>JBJEPU010000162.1:0-1562 GCA_051881395.1 Candidatus Fimenecus sp. | reverse complement strand
TTTCTTTTGAGATCCTTCGCTTCGCTCAGGATGACAAACATAAATAAAAATTTAACTCCGCCCACGAGGTCAATCGTCCGCTTCAAACGATGCCCAATCGTCAAAATCATCTTCGGGGTAATAATCCCACAGCTCGCGCTCGTCGTCCTCTGTCAGCGGTACGGCGGGGCACTCGGCGAACGCCTCCAATTTGCCTGTACGCAAAAACACCGACGGGTCCAGCCGCAAGGTATAGCCGCAACCGTTGGGCGTCATCCACTCGTGCATGGGTGCCTCGGGCACGGCGAACGCCGTCATCAGCGACATAATCACGCCGCCGTGGGTGATGATGGCGGTACTTTTGACGCCCGCTTGCATAATTCCGTTGACAATTTGCATAAAGGTATCGCAAATGCGCTGATTAAACGCAATTTGGCTTTCGCCGAACGGCACGGGTGTCTCGGGATGCGTGCCCGCAAGCCACACTTGAAACGCCTCTAAATCCTTTAATTCGTCGGCGCTTCTGCCCTCGAATTCACCGAAATCGTATTCGGAAAGCCCCTCCATAACAATCGGCTCTTTGTCGGGGTATATCCGCTTCGCCGTTTGCAAGCACCGCTTTAACGGCCCCGAAAACACCGCGTCCACCTCCGGATAACCGCCGTATTCCTCTTTTAAATCGTCGATTTGCCGCAAGCCTTCTTCACAAGCGTCCAAATCGGTGTGCCCGATATACAAGCCCGCCGCACAGCTTTCGGTCATGGCATGGCGAATGAGATGGATTTGGTAGGTTTTCATATATGTACTCCTTTTTTAAAAAAAACAAATATACAAATTGTAAAGTTTGTGTTACAATAAAAATACTATCCGTAGAAAGAGGGAGACGGAATGCATACTGCATTTTCAGAACGGTTGGCGAATTTACGCAAAGAACGGGGATTAACCCAAAAGGAAGCGGCAGAACAGCTCGGGATTTCCGCCGCGCTGTTGTCGCATTACGAAAAAGGTATCCGCGAATGCGGGCTGGACTTTGTATGTAAAGCCGCAGCATTTTATGATGTAACCTGCGACTATTTGCTGGGGGTCAGCGACGCACGGCGCGGCATGGACGAATCCTTTGACGCACACGAAACCCCGCAGGACAAAGAATTCCGCACGGTGACGCTGTTTCGCGCGGCGACGATGCTATCGGACGAGCTGTCCGCTGTCGGCGTGCAGGACCGCTTGCGCAGTTATTTTGCGCTTGCGATTTACCGTGTTGCGGCAGAGGCCGCCAAACAGGGTATTTTGCCGAAAGTGTGGCTGTCGTTTCCCGAGCGCGCGGCGGAAGCGTTAAGCGCGGCAGTGATGGACAGCATTGTCAAAAACGGTATTCCCGCCCCCGAAAAAGCGGCGACGGCACGCGTGGCGCCGCCCGCCTGTGTGCAAACCGTGATTGCAAACTGTGAACGCATTTTGCAAAAGGAATTCGCCGAATTTTTTGAAAACGAAACGGTGTCATAAACCCCGTCAGTAATTCTCTTTGTGGATTTCAAAGAACGCCTGTTTGTGGCCGCAAACGGGGCAAACAACCGGGGCGGTTT
>JBJEPU010000161.1:0-7839 GCA_051881395.1 Candidatus Fimenecus sp. | reverse complement strand
TTACCGTGGTCAACATGCCCCATAACAACCACAACGGGGTCGCGCGGTTGCAAATCTTCCTCGGCGTCCTCTGTGTCGTCGATAATGCGTTCCTCAATGGTTACAACGACTTCTTTTTCGACCTTTGCGCCGAGTTCGGTTGCCACGATTTCGGCGGTGTCATAGTCAATGACTTCATTGACGGTCGCCATCTGCCCCAAAGAGAACAACTTTTTAATCACTTCTGCGGCAGTCATTTTCAAAAGCGCCGCCAAATCCCCGACGGTGATTTCCTCGGGCACGGTGATTTTGATTTGCTTTTTCGCACGCTCAGCGGCGATACGCGCCATACGCTCTTTTTCGGTTTCGCGTTTTTTGGAGCGCATGCCCTGCTTTCTGTACTGCTGGGATTTCTGTTTTAATTTCTGCTTGCGCACGGTGTTGTCATTTGTGCGGTCGCTGACGGGCGCAATGTTTTCATAGCGCTCGTTGTATTTGTCAAGCTCCACATTGCCCGCGCGCGTGTCGATATGGCGTACCGCGCCTTTGGTGCGCGACTGCATCGGACGGTCTTTGTCCTTTTCTTTTTTCGGCTTTTCCTCTGCCGCGGCGGGGGAAGCGGTCTGCGTTTTTTTGTCCGCCGTCGGTTTTTGCTCCGCCTTTTTTTGCGGCTGTGCCTTCGGCTTCGGTGCCGAGGCTTTCTGCATGGCAAAGTAGCTGTCTAAGCTGTCCACCGCGGTTTCGGCGGTCAAAACGTCAAACAAGACGTCGAGCTCCTTTTCCTCCAATGCCGTTTGTGATTTCTTTTCGCCTGCAAAGTATTTCGAGAGAATGTCCGTCAATTTTTTGGTGGGCAATCCGAAATCCTTTGCCGCTTCATGCAACTTGTATTTTTTCGTCATAAACTCATTCCCTCCCGATAAGTTCCGAAATTCGTTTTGCAAAGTCTCGGTCGTTGACGGTGAGTACCGCCGTGGTTTTTGCGCCCAAGACCTGCCCGAATTCCGCCATCGTGTAGTCGGATTTTATAAGCGGGATATTCCCGCCGAAGGCTTGCACAGCCCGTGCAAATTCCGTGTGAAGCCGTTCGGAGGCGTCCGACGCAACCAAACACAGGTGCGCCGCGCTCTGTTTGACGGCGGTGAGCGCCGCGTCGTGCCCGAGGCTTATTTTCCCCGCGCGCCGCGCAAGCCCCAACATGCCGTTTAGCTTACTGTCCGTCATTTTGCAGTGTTTCCTCCATTTCGGCATACACCGCTTCGGGGATTTCACATTCCAATACGCGCGCGATGCGTTTGGTTTTCCGTGCTTTTTGAAGGCACTCGATGTCGCGGCAGATATATGCGCCGCGCCCGGGCTTTTTGCCGGTCAAATCGAGGCTTACCTCCCCTTCGGGGGAACGCACCACACGCACCAGCTCCTTTTTGGGCTTTTGCGCGCCGCAGCCGTTACAGGTGCGCTGCGGGATTTTTTTCTGTTTCATTCGGTTCGTCTCCCCTTTGCGGTGTTTCGTGTTCTTCTATGTTATCCTTCATAAAACCCGCTTTCGGGTTTGATGTCGATTTTCCAGCCGGTCAAGCGTGCCGCCAAACGGGCATTCTGCCCTTTGTTGCCGATGGCAAGCGACAGTTGATTGTCGGGTACGGTGACCTGGCAGGATTTTGCCTGCTCGTCTACGATTTCCACCTTTAAAACATTGGCGGGGGCAAGCGCCGCGGCAATAAATTCCTCGGGCTTTTCGCTGTAAACCACAATGTCGATTTTCTCGCCGCCGAGCACATCGACGATTTTGTTGACACGCGCGCCGCGCGGACCGATGCAAGCGCCGACGGCGTCCACATCCTCTTCCTTACTGCGCACGGCGATTTTGGTGCGGGCACCCGCCTCGCGCGAGACTGCCTCAATCGTCACGGTGCCGTCGTAAATTTCGGGCACTTCGGTCTCAAACAAGCGTTTGACAAGACCGGGGTGCGTGCGCGAAATCATCGCTTTCGGCCCCTTTTCGGTGTCGCGGACATCCACGATAAATACTTTAATCAATTCGCCCTCAGTGAATTCTTCGCCGGGGACTTGCTCGGCTTTCGGCAAAATGGCGTCTGCCTTGCCGATTTCCAATGTGACATTGCCCGTCACGGGGTCAATGCGCTCGACCTTGGCGGTCACCAGTTCCTGCTGTTTGGATTGGAATTCCATCATAATCTGCCCGCGCTCTGCATCGCGAATGCCCTGGCGGATAACATGCTTTGCGGTTTGGGCGGCAATTCTGCCGAAGTCCTTTGTGCCGAGCGCAATTTGGATTTCGTCGCCCACGGCGGCGTCCGCTTTATACTGCGCCGCCTCCTCAACTGAGATTTCGCAGTCCGGGTCTTCCACCGACTCCACGACGGTTTTGTGTAAGTACACGAACATCTCGCTCTTTTCGGGGTTGATTTCGCAGGAGATTACATCCTTGCCGTTGTAATCCTTTTTCACGGCGACCACAATCGCCGCCTTGATTTTTTCATACAGGTATTCCGCAGGAACGCCCTTTTCCTTTTCCAATGCTTTGACTGCCTCAAAAAATTCCTTGTTCATTTTTTTTAAAACCTCCAAAATCATCGAGTTTTACCCACGATGCATCTTTTTTATCAAAGGACAGCATACTGCCGTCTGCTTTTTCGAGTGTAACCACGCCGTTTTCATAGGCGGCAAGTTTACCTTTATATTCGCGCACGCCGTCCACGGCACGAATAAGCCGCACCATAATCTTTTCGCCGATGTTCTGTGTGAAGTGGAAATCGCGCACAAGCTCCCGTTCAATACCGGGCGACTGCACCTGCAAGCTGTAACTGCATGAAATGGGGTCGGCCTCGTCCAAAGGCGCGTCGAGCGCCTGACTCATCGCCACGCAATCGTCAATGCCGACGGGTTCGTCTGCCTTATCTATTATAATACGCAAAAACCAATCCGTCCCCTCTTTCAAAAAGCGGACATCCCACAAGATAAGCCCGAGCGTTTCGGCAATCGGGGAAGCCAAATCCCAAACCACACTGACGGTATTTTTTTTCTTCTCTGCCATAAAGCTCCTTACAAAACGAAGAGAGCGGGTCGCCCCACTCTCTACCATAGCCTATATTCTTACGATGCCATCATAGCACAGTCGCAAAAAAAATGCAAGTGTTTTTTATAAATCGTCTGCGTCCTGCACGGGGTGGACGGTATTGTCGGTCGGCGTGCCCGTATAACTGCCCAAAACATCGTTGCGCACGCCCTCCTCGGTAAAGCCGTTCCAAATGTCGGCAATCTCCTCGGTGACCTCGCTGATTTTCTCGACGGCGCGTGCGGACGGTTTCTTGTTGTGTTTTTCGTTTTTCATAGTTGAAAATCCTTTCGCAATACAAAATATATCGTATGTATTTTCAGTGTGGGAAAATCGGCGAAAAATATCCGCGGAAAATTCTGCTGAAAAAGTCACGAAAAAAATTACTTTTTCGGTTGACTTTTACAATTCCCGTTGGTATAATACAAATGTATATTTGACGGATAGTCTGCATTTTATGCGGGCACAGAAAGGAATATTGCAGTTATGAAAAAGATTTTTTCTGTTGTGGTTGCATTGATGATGCTGTTTGCACTGTGCATTCCGGCATTCGCCGGCACCGCGGTTGACGCACTGATCGACGAAGATGCCAAAACCTTTGCACAGGCGGTTATCGAAAACGGCGGCGACTTAAAGAATGAAGAAACCATGACGCAGGCGGTGCAAGCCGGCGTGAAAGCCGTTCCGGTGGAAAACCTCGCCGAAGCGGACAGACGCGCGGAAATCGCCTCGTTGGCAGCGGCTGCCCTTGCTGCGGATTTTGCGCTGAATGAAGACCAGCAAACCGCCTTAGAGGCAAAAACCGTTGCTTTGATGGAAAAAGCCTATGCGGAAAAAGACCTCGGCATCAGCACCTTTGACCCGAGCGATGTTGTCAACAATATCGCGGACGGGTTTTCGGACAATGACTTGGCCGGTCTTTTTGACACCCTGCGTAACACCATCACCGATTTGAGTGACCGCCTTTCTAACGCGTTTATTGACAACAGCGGCTCGGGCGACAACACGAATACCGACAACAACAATTCTTCCAACAGCAATAATACAACCGATGATACATACGGCGGCACAGAGCCCACAGGCGACACCGCAGTTTACGCCGTGGCAGGCGTTGCCGCAGTTGCGGCGGTTGCATTGGTGCTGACCAAGAAAAAATCGAAATAAACTGTTTCAAATTGCATAAATCAAACGCCTTGTGAAATCGGTTTTCACAAGGCGTTTTTATTGGGCGCCGCGCAACCCATTGCGCGGCGCCCTTTCTAATGACAGATGATATGCGTTAATTCGGCGTATACAAGTTCGCATACGGACGCGAGGTGGTGGGCACAAGCTTGTGAAACGGCGCGTCCATAACTTTTTCAAAATCCGCGCCGAAGCGTTCGCAATAGGTGCGTACACAGCGTTCCAAATCCACACGGTCTTTTTCGTTCAAATCCAACACGGAAATATGCTCGCTGACATTCTCTTCGGGAAATGCCCCGCGTAAGAATATCCGCCCGCCGTGCATACCCGTCGCGCAATGTGCGCCGACCAACGGTTGGTTATACGGATTTTCGAGTCCCAGTACAATCAGCGTGCCACCCGCCATATATTCGCCCAAAAAAGCACCGACAACCCCGCCGATGACGACAACAGGCTGCATTTGTTCAAACTCTTTCATATGAATGCCCGCACGAGAGCCTGCGCGTTTTTCGACAAAAATTTCACCGTCGCGCATCGCGTAACCGAGTGTGTCGCCGACATGACCGTGCACGGTGACACTGCCGCCGCCCATGGTATTGCCGATGGCCTCCTGCCCGTTACCGAACACTTCCACCGTGCCGCCGTTTAAATACGCCGCCATATCGTTGCCGGGCGTACCGTGGATTTCCAAAGTCTTGCCTTTGTCCATTGCCGCGCCCATATAGCGCTGTCCGTTCACATCTTCCACACGCACGGTGTTTTCCGTCTCCAATGCGGCGCGGATTTCCGCGTTTAACTCGCGGAACGGCCGTCTGCCTGCCGTTATAATCATACGCGCACACCTCCCGTCAGTTTTTCGGTGCGTACCGCCCGTGAAAACAGCATCAGCTCGGGCGTTTCCAAAATATCGCCCTCCAAGGAGGACAGCGGTACTTTTTTCTGTATCAGCCCCGTGTAAATGCCAGCGCGGTCTGAACAGTTCAGCAAGACAAAACCGACCAAGCAACCGTCCTTTATAAGCAGGCGCTTATACGATGTTTCGGTTTTGCGCGTGCGGATTTGCGCACCGTCACAGTTGATTAACCCGCAGGTGCAAATGCGAAGCCCAAAGAAGTCAATCGCATTGACTGCAAAGCTACCTGTGTCGGGCGCGGGCACGCCCGCCATATAGTGCGCGGCGGTTTTTCCCTCACGCACCGCATTCGGCCAAAGGGCTATGATTTTTTCCTGCCCGTCCAAAATATCAAAACTGCGCACACAGTCGCCTGCCGCGAAAATATCGGGTACGGTGGTTTCCATCGTTTCACGGTTCACGGTAATGCCGCGTGCGACTTCTGCACCCGCGCTTTCGGCAAGCGCCGTATTCGGACGCACGCCGACCGCAAGCACCAACAAATCACACGGCAGGGTTTTGCCGCTTTTTAAGGTCACGGAAGTAATTTTTTTATCGCCGTGTGCTGCTACTACCGTATCGCCGAGCAAAGTCTCCACGCCGTTCGCGTTTAAATGCGCCTGTACGGTGGGGGCGGCTTCGTCGTCGAGGATGGACGGCAACACCTTATTCGCCAATTCCACCACCGTCACGCTGGAAACCAGCGGCCGCAAGCCCTCGGCGGCTTTTAAGCCAATGAGCCCCGCGCCGATAACCACCGCGTGCATATGGGGTTTTGCGTAATCTTTCAGCCGTTCGCTTTCGCCCATGGTCAAAAAGGTAAACACATTTTCCTGCGTGCCGACATTTTCCATCGGCGGCACAAACGGCACCGAGCCCGTGGCAAGCAAAACCTTGTCAAACGAGAACCGTTCGCCGTTTTCGGCAACAAGCGTTTTACCGTCGATTTTTGCAATCTTCGTGTGCAAATGCACAGAAATACGGTTTTCTTGATAAAATGCTTCGTCCTGCAAATAGATTTTGTCCTTTTCCACCTTGCTTTTGAGGTAGTAGGAAATAATCGGGCGGGAATACGGCAAATAGCCTTCGTCCGTAAACAAATGGATTTCGCTGTCCGCGTCTAACGCGCGCAGGGTTTTCGCGCAGGAAAGCCCCGCCGCACTCGCACCGACAATCGCATAGTGTTTCATTCCCCGTCACCTCCGACTTCCACATAGACAAGTGCTCGATTGGGGCAATTTTTCACGCAGGCCGGCTCGCCCGTCTCTTGGCACAAATCGCATTTGACCGCCGCTTTGCCGGTTTTAATACACCCGACGGGGCACACGGCAAGGCAAGTCATACAGCCGATACAACGGCTTTCATCGCACGAAACAATCCCCGTTTCGGGGTCTTTCTGCATCGCGCCCGTGATACACGCCGCCACGCATGCAGGGTCGTCGCAATGGCGGCAGTTGACCGCCACGGAATCGAGATTGTCCCCCTCCACCGTGATGCGCGAAACGGGCACGGGGTCTTCCTTTAAATGCGCCCGCACAACATCTTTGGAAACGGAGTGCGCGGTGCGGCAATAGACCTCACACAGCTTGCAGTTGAGGCACAATTCTTCTCTGGCAATGACTTTTTTCATGTTGTACCTCCTTACTGCCCGGCATGCGCAATGCCGAGAATTTCCAATTCGCGGTCAGATAGCCCGATGCCGCGCAGCATCAAACGGTTGCCGCGCAACGAGTCAATCGAGTTTAACCCCATACCGCCGAGCATTTCTTTGATTTCGTGATTCCACGCGTGAATCAGATTGACTACGCGCTCGTGCATAATTTCGGGATTTAAGCGCTTGACAAGGTCGGGGCGCTGGGTGGCAATGCCCCAGTTGCATTTGCCCGTGTGGCATTGCTGACACATATGACAACCCATCGCAATCAGCGGGGCGGACGCCACATACACCGCGTCCGCGCCGAGCGCAATGGCTTTCACAATATCCGCCGAATTGCGGAATGACCCCGCCGCGACCAACGAAACGGTATTGCGTATACTTTCATCGCGCAAACGCTGGTCGACCGCCGCAAGCGCGAGTTCAATCGGGATACCCACATTGTCACGGATTCGCGTGGGTGCCGCGCCCGTGCCGCCGCGGAAGCCGTCCATGACGATAATATCCGCGCCCGCTCTTGCCACGCCCGAAACGATTGCTGAGCAATTATGCACCGCCGCAATTTTCACGGCGACGGGCTTTTTGTACTGCGTGGCTTCTTTCAGCGACCAAATAAGCTGCCGCAAATCTTCAATCGAATAAATATCGTGGTGCGGCGCAGGAGAAATCGCGTCTGACCCCTCGGGAATCATACGCGCATTGCTGACCTCGACCGTCACCTTTTCGCCGGGCAAATGGCCGCCGATGCCGGGCTTTGCGCCCTGCCCGATTTTGATTTCAATAAAGCGACTGCCCTCTAAATAGTCCTTGTGCACGCCGAAACGCCCCGACGCCACCTGTACCACGGCGTAATCCTTGTAATCGGCAAGACCGGGATGCAAACCGCCCTCCCCCGTATTAAACAGCGTGCCGAGTTCCTTTGCCGCTATGGCAAGGGATTTTTGCGCGTTGAACGAAATCGAGCCGAACGACATGGCAGAAAACATAATCGGTGTTTCGAGTTGAATTTGCGGCTCCAAACGGGTTTTCAGCTTGCCGTTTTCGTCGAATTCC
>JBJEPU010000160.1:0-7969 GCA_051881395.1 Candidatus Fimenecus sp. | reverse complement strand
TCATTCGCCGTTCGCAGATGGCGCGGCGGGTTCTTCCAGCACGGCGCCGTCTTTCCAGAAAATGCCGTTGTCCGATTTCACATAGGGCTTTAACGCGTTTAAATCCAACTGCAAGCAAACAGCCAATCGGCATACCGTTGACAACTGTGGGTCGGCTTTTCCGTGCTCGATGTTGTAAATATGGCGCATACTGACATCGACCATACGCGCCAATTCATATTGACTTTTTCCGATGCCGGCTCTCGCTTTTCGCACAATTTTTCCAAATTCGTCTTGCAGTGACATAAGGTTCCCCCTTCACAGAGATAACAGTTTCATTTACGATTTCCCCACCGCAAACACAAAGAGGTCTGACAAAGCGTCGTCAGACCTCTTTCGGCGATTGCGTATTCCCGTAGAATTTTACAGCCGGACGCGCCGGCACAAGGGTTGCCAAGACAGACAGCTTGATGCCGAAAAACGCCGCACCGCAAAAGGCCAATTCAAGCAAAACTTTTGCCTTTATTCGGTTGCTTTCGCGTGCGCTTGGGCGATTTTCCCGTACAGCATTAAGACGCCTTCAAAACATACGGCAATACCAACCGGGCTATATAGGGAAGCCGCGTTGCCGATTATCCCCCCAATAAAAGCCGCGGTCAGTACGGCCAGGATAACATAAGAAATTTTTCGGTATTTTCTTTTTTCCTTTTCGTTTAATCGCTTTTCCGGGGTATCCAAAGGGGCAAGTGCAATAATCACGCCCGCCGCAACGGCAAAGCAAATGCCGTAAGGCACCCGCAATGCGTTTTGTACGGAAAGCCGAATCAGCACAATGCACAGCAATAAGGAAACCGATGAGAAAAACAGGCATCTTCCCTCTGTTTTGGCATGATGCCCGCCGGCAAACTGCCGTATGACGAGATAAGACACAAAGAAAAGGAAACTTTCCAACCCGATACCGCAAATCAGCCCGGCTGTCAAAGACAGGCAAAAATAATACAGCACGGAAAGCAGTATGAAAAAGCCATAAACATACAGCTCGCGTTCCGCCTCATCCACCGTATTGTGACGGATGAGGTAGGACACGAGCCGCTGTGATAAATTACTTATCATTTTCGACTTTGCTGAACTTCTTGAGCGCCGCCGGTGCCTTCGGCTGATAAATGCCAATGCATGTAGTTTGGTTGGCATCGCGTTTCAACATTTCGGTCGCCGCCGATTTCACGCCTTGAAGAACAACTGCCTTTACGCTTTTACTTTTCATTACAGTCTCTCCTTCCTGTTATTTATAACCCGTTTGACACCTTCATTTTATTTCTTATTTCGCAAAAAAGCAATGCCAAATGCAGTTTCGTCTTTTTTCGACGCAAAAAAGCAATTATTCTAAATTAAATTTAATTTTTAAAAAAATATTTAATTTTTCTGCCGTTTTATTGTGTTTTCGACGAAAATTTATTTACTATTCGCCGCCAAAGTGTTACGATACAAGCAGAGGTGTACGCAGTATGGAAACAATCAGTGAAGAAAGCGCAAAACAAACCATCGGCTTACGGATTATGCAACGGCGAAAACAAGTCGGCATGAAACAAAAGGAGCTTGCAGAGGCGGTCGGCTTGACGGACAACCAAGTTTCAAATATTGAAAACGGCGTCAGCTTTCCGCGAATGGGCAACTTCTTAAAAATCTGCTCGGTATTGCAAGCGTCTCCCGATTACTTTCTCTTGGGCACAATTCATCACGATATTTCGGAAAATATTTACGATATGCTGTCGCTTTGCTCCGTGGAAGAGCAGCAAATAATTTGGTTACTTTTAGACACATTTTTGCATCGAAACGGCAAAAAAGATTTGGAAAAATAGAAAATTTATGCTATACTGATTATATACGTTATTCCGCTGCTCGATTTTTAGGGAGGAATTACCATAAAAATTTTGATTTGTGATGATGACAAATCGTACATTGCCGACATTCAAAAGCACATAGAGTTCTTTATGGAGGGGAAGAACATTCCGGTGCAGTACGACATTTACGATTCCGGCGAGCCGCTGTTGACTTCAACCGAATTCTATGATATGGCGTTTTTAGATGTTGAAATTAACGGTATCAACGGTATTGACGTCGGTAGAGTCTTAAAGAAAAACAATGAAAACATCGTTCTGTTTATTGTCACCGCGTATGACAAATACTTGGATGACGCGTTGGATTTGAATGTACTGCGGTTTTTGCAAAAGCCCATCAACAGCCAACGGTTTTATGCGGGGCTCAACCAAGCAATACAGCGGATTGATAACAGCACGGTGGAGGTGCTGGTGCGCGACGGCAATGAAAGCATTGTCACGGTGCCGATTCAGGATATTATGTATGTGGAAATTGTGGACCGCAAAACCAAGGTGGTCACCAAAAACCAAAGCTATCTTTCCAAGCATAATATCAAATTTTGGCAGGAAAGGTTAGTTGCTTCTTTCTTTTACCAAACGCACAAAAGCTTTATTGTCAATTTGAAATATGTCACCAGCTTCAATCGGGATTCTGTGCAAATGCAAAACGGCGATACGGTTCCCGTGGCATTTCGCAAACAAGCCCAATTTCAAAGATACTTTATAGACTATTTCAGCCGTAATTAGTGCGGCAAATGCGGAGGGGAAAGTTTTGTATACAATTCTAAATGCGGCAGTGTATATTGCGGAGGTATTCATTATTTACACCTATATCTCCGACATTTTCACAAGAAAATTTCAACCCGCCGTCACACTGTGCATCGGGTGCGCACTGTTTACGGTTCCGTTCATCGCCAACGAGCTGTGGAACAGCACTTTGGTCAATCTATTTCTGGTATTTACGGCCATTGTCATTTTCCTGATGCTGACTTATGAAATTCACCTGTCGCACGCGATGCTGCACGGGTTGCTTTTGACATGCATTATGTTGGCAACAGAACTGATATGCTTCTATACGGTTTCGGCGATCTTTAACAGCGGCTCCTTTTATGCCTACCGAGACAGCGCAGAGGTGTATATGTTAGACGCTGTCACCAGCAAAATTCTGTTTTTGTTGGTTTGTAAAATATGCAGCCGTTTTAAAGCCGCGAAAAAAGCGGCGTATCACAAGTTACCCGTTTCCTATTTTGTATATGTCACATCTTCCTTGGCGCTGACAATCTGTTTGATTATCGTAAACGGGATTTACGCCTTTCCCCCTGCGTTTCAAACCTTGATGGTGGCGTTGGCGGTCACACTGCTGTTCAGTATGATTTTTATTTTTATTTCCTACGAACAAGCCGCCGTCCGAAATGAGGAGCTGGCAGAGTTGCGTGCAGAAGGTCAAATTCAAAAGATTGATGAAAAGTACTATCAAATTTTAAAACAGCAAAACGAAAATCTGCAAACCTTTGCGCATGATGTCAAGCACCATCTTTCCACCATCAGCAACCTGTCGGACGACGCACAAATCCAGCAGTATGTCAATTCGATTTATCGGGATTTGGAGCATTATACGGTCATCGGCAAAACCCAAAACAAAACGCTGGACATTATTCTCAGCGAATACCAATCGCTTTGTACGCTGAAAAATCTCACCTTTGAAACCCAAATCCGCACCGCAAACCTGCATTTTATGGAAGCGTCCAAGTTGACGGCGTTGCTGACCAATTTACTGGACAACGCTGTGGAAGCCGCCGAAAAATGCAAGGACGGCAAAATTTATTTATCCATTAACCATTCCGACCATTTTGATGTTTTGACCTGCTTAAACAGTTGCTGTGTGCGCCCCGAATGTCACGGCACGGGCTTTAAAACCACAAAGCTGGATAAAAAACTGCACGGCTACGGCACCAAAAGCATTGCAAAAATCGTAAAGCACTACCACGGCGTGATGCACCACCAATATGACGAAGCACAAGGCACCTTTAAAGTGACCATTCTGTTCCCGCAGGAGAACGAAACACAAACGGAATCACACTCGGCATAGCGAGGCTGTTTGTTGTAAAAACAGACAAAAAGACTGCAAACTTTTCGTTTGCAGTCTTTCTGTATGGTGGAGACGGTCGGACATGAAGCTTCGCTTCGTGCGTTTGCTTCGCAAACCTTTCGCATTATATGTCCCTTTTGCTGACGCAAAAGATGGACGAACGGTTCGCTCCCGACAGGAAGTTTATTCGAGAAAATAAAAGACTGCGAACTTTTCGTTTGCAGTCTTTCTGTATGGTGGAGACGGTCGGGATCGAACCGATGACCTCCACACTGCCAGTGTGGCGCTCTCCCAGCTGAGCTACGCCCCCATATATGCAATTTTTTCATGTGGCGGCCGTGCCGCGCGTTTTCGTAGGCTATTATAGCATATCCTTTTTCGTTTCGCAAGCATTTTTCAGAAAAATTTTTGCCGCCTTTTCTCTTGTGCATTTCGCATAATCTTTTCTTAAAAAAATTGTCGGATAGTCCGAAATTCATCCGCCGCCCTACCGTTTTGGCATAAAATATGCTATACTTTTAAAAATCCTTTTTTCAAAGAGGCGTTTTTATGGAATTTTTAACCAATGAATTTACGTATCCTTCCGCTTCGGGGCTTTGCGATATTTTCGCCCAAAGCGCCGCGCCCGCCGATTTCGGCGCGGTAAAAGGCGTGGTGCAAATTGCGCACGGCATGGCGGAATATTCCAACCGCTACGCCCGTTTTGCCATGGAGCTTTGCAAGCGCGGCTATGCGGTCTATATCAACGACCATTTGGGACACGGCTGTTCCGTGGGGAACGAGGACGAACGCGGCTATTTCGGCGACGACGGCGCCAACAGTCTTGTCGAAGATATGAAACAGCTGACCGACATAGCGCGGCAGGAATACCCCAATCTCCCCGTATATCTGTTCGGCCACAGCATGGGCTCGTTTTTGGCGCGCAAATACACCGCCAAATACGGCCACTCCTTAGACGGCGTGATTTACTGTGGGACAAGCGGCGCAAACCCCGCGGCGGGTATGGGTATCGCGCTTGTCAACTATATGATTAAACGCGAGGGTGCGCTGTACCGTTCCGCCTTTGTGGACAATATGGCGTTTGGCACTTACAATAAAAAGACCGCCAAAAACACCAAATTTGACTGGCTTTCGCGTGATGAAAAAGAAGTTAACAAATATATCGAGGACGATAATTGCGGCTTTTTATTCACCTTAGGCGGGTTTAAAACGCTGTTTTCGCTGTTGAAAGAGATTTCCGGAAAGGTTTGGTACAACACCGTGCCCGCCGATTTGCAGATTTTGCTGATTGCAGGCGACAAAGACCCCGTCGGCGAATACGGCAAGGGCGTGACGGAGGTTTACAAAACCCTGCGCAAAACCGGCCACACCAACACCGTAATGAAGCTGTATCCCGAAGCGCGCCACGAGTTGCTCAACGAATTAAACCGTGACGAGGTCACCGAGGATATTCTCCGTTGGTTGGACGCACGCACACAAGACCCTGCAAAGGAATCCCCCGCACCCGACGACGAACCCGCCGAGCCCGACGCGGCAAATGCGGACGAGGGCTGACGCGCTGTTGTCAAAATTCACAAAGCAAGAGTGCAAAATCCGTTTAAGTTGTCTATCTCTCCAATCTTGAAAAATCATAGGATTTTCCCTTGATTTTCTTTGTCAAAAAAAGTAGAATAGCAATGTGATTTTTACTGACGGAGGTATCGGCTGTGCTGTATTTGTGCACGAACGGGCATAACAATTTCATCAGCCGAATGCTTGCGGCGGGGTTGTGCGAATTCTACGAACGAGTTGCGCAAAAAATGAAATACACAAACAAAATCTGTCTGTCTGCGGCGTAGTGTAACCTACGCCGTTTTGTGTTTTTTTAAAGCATTTTGTGAGGTAAGAAGTATGAAAAAAGTAGCCATTATTATGGGGTCGGACAGCGACCTGCCGATTGCCGAAAAGGCGGCGGCGCAATTAAAGGAATTGGATATTCCGTTTGAGGTGCATGTGATGTCCGCACATCGCACACCCGACGAAGCCTGCAATTTTGCAAAACAGGCAAAAGCAAACGGCTTCGGCGTGCTTATTTCCATTGCCGGTATGGCGGCGCACTTGGGGGGCGTTTTGGCGGCAAACACCACCTTGCCGATTATCGGCGTACCCGGTAAATCCTCGTTTGAGGGGTTAGACGCCTTGCTTGCCACTGTGCAAATGCCGTCGGGCATTCCCGTGGCAACCGTCGCCGTAAACGGCTCGAAAAATGCGGCAATTTTAGCCGCGCAAATGCTCGCCCTTTCTGACCAAGAATTGGACGCAAAACTTGCTTCCATGCGCGAAAAAATGGCAGACGAGGTCCGCGCCAAAGACGCGAAAATCTCGGCACAGTTTGCAGAGTAACTTAAAAATCGTAAACCATAAGGATATGAAAATAAAAGGAGTTCAGCAAAATGGAAAAATTAGAACAGCTTTATGAAGGCAAAGCCAAAAAGGTCTTTAAGACAGACGACCCCGAACTGTTAATCGTGGATTACAAAGACGATGCCACCGCCTTTAACGGCGAGAAAAAGGGCACGATTATGGGCAAAGGTGTGGTCAACAACCGTATGACCAACCATGTGTTTGCAAAATTGGAAGAAGCGGGCGTGCCCACGCACCTCGTGAAAGAACTGTCCGACCGCGAAACATTGGTAAAAAAGGTTTCGATTGTGCCGCTGGAAGTGATTGTCCGCAATGTGGCGGCAGGCAGTTTCTCCAAACGCATGGGCGTCGCAGAGGGTACGGAGCTTCTCTGCCCGATTTTGGAATTCAGCTATAAAAACGACGACCTCGGCGACCCGTTTATCAACGACGACTACGCGCTTGCTTTGGGGCTTGCCACAAAAGAAGAAATCGACACCATTAAAGCTTACACCCGCAAGGTCAACGAATTCTTAAAAGGCTATTTCCTCGCCGCGGGTATGAAACTGATTGACTTTAAAATTGAATTCGGCAAAACAAGCGACGGCACGATTATTTTGGCCGACGAAATCTCGCCCGACACCTGCCGTTTGTGGGATGTCAACACCAACGAAAAACTTGACAAAGACCGTTTCCGCCGCGATATGGGCAATGTGGAAGAAGCGTACAACGAAGTGTTCAAGCGCCTCGGTCTTGCATAAGGAAATCTGTTTATAAAGAGGTATACTATGTTTGATACCATTCACGAAGAATGCGGCGTATTCGGTATTTACAGCGAGAAAACCACCGATGTCGCCATGAGCGCATACTATGCGCTGTTTGCTTTACAGCACCGCGGGCAGGAAAGCTGCGGCATTGCCGTCAATGACGACGGCATCATTTCCTGCCACAAAAGCGCGGGGCTTGTCAACGATGTGTTTAAAAAGGATACGCTCGACGCTTTGGGACAAGGGCAAATGGCTGTCGGCCATGTGCGCTACGGCACTACGGGCTCGGGCGGCATTGCCAACGCACAGCCGATGGTTGTCAACCACATCAAGGGCAGTATGGCTTTGGCGCACAACGGCAACCTGACTAACTCCGCAGAGTTGCGTGAGGCGCTCGAAATGAACGGCTCAATTTTCCATTCGACCAGCGACACGGAGGTTATCTCCTACATCATCACCAAAGAGCGTATTTCCGCGCCGTCTATTGAAGCGGCGGTCTTTTCGGCAATGTACCGCTTAAAAGGCGCGTATTCCTTAATTATTATGTCCCCCTCCAAGCTGATTGCGGCGCGTGACCCGCTGGGCTTCCGCCCGTTGTGCATCGGCAAAAAGAACGGGCAAATCATTTTTGCTTCGGAAACCTGCGCGCTCAACACCTTAGGCGCAGAATATGTGCGTGATGTGCGCCCCGGCGAAATTGTTGTGGTCGACAAATACGGTATGCGCTCCATTGAAGGGCACTGCACCGACTGCAAAAAGGCGCTTTGCGTATTTGAATATATCTATTTCGCCCGTCCGGACTCGGAAATCGAGGGTTGCTCGGTGCATTTGGCGCGCCAAAAAGCAGGCGCGTTTCTTGCAAAACAGCACCCCGT
>JBJEPU010000159.1:0-1595 GCA_051881395.1 Candidatus Fimenecus sp. | reverse complement strand
GATAGAGGCATTTTCTGCGATCACGCTGCCGATACCCGCGCCAACCAAAAGCGCTTTGGTGATTGTGTCGTCGTCCGCTTGAAATTGATTTTGGTACACAATCAAAATGGACGGTATTACGCCGCAACTGCCTGCGGTCGGTGCGGCAACAATTCGTTTCATACATGCGTTGCATTCCGCTGTTTTCACCGCATTTTCGATAACCTCTGCCAAAAACGGTCCCAAAAGGGGATTCCCTTTTTGATTGTATTGATGGATTTTTTCGCCGTCACCGCCCGCCATACCGCTTGAAGATTTTGCGTGCTTGTCATAATTGCCGACGGTTAACTTCATCACCGAAAACATCGATTTCATTCTGTCAAAAATTGCAGTTTCGGGCTCAAGCGTTTCTTTGGCCTGTTCCTTTACGACCGCCTGCCAAAATTCCAAATTGTTTTTATCACACAGTTTAATAATATCTTGCAAGGAGCTGTAAGCCATGATTATGCCTCCAAACTTAAATAAGACACCTTCACAATGCCACTCAAATTTGCGATTTCGTTTAATGTCGCCGCCGGGATTTCTTGGTCACATTCTGCAATAAAAACAGAATTTTTCCCTCGGGAGGCGCGATAGAGTTGCAGATTTGCAATATTGATATTGGAAACGGCGAGAATGGTGGACACCTTTGCAACCATGCCGGGAATATCGGTGTTACTGCATATTAAGGTCGGGTAATCTCCGGAAACATTTGCGCTCAGTCCGTCAATTTTTGCAATGTTAATGATAGAACCGCCGAGGGATTCCCCAACAATTTCAAGCGTTTTTCCGCTTTTTCCCATCAGTTTTAATGCAACCGAATTTGGATGAGCGTCCTTTAACTTTGCTTCGCCGATACTGAAATGCAATCCTGCTTTTTCAGCTTGTGTAAAGGCGTCGGGGATTCGCTCGTCATCGGGTTTCATGCCGAGCAAACCGGCGACGATGGCTTTTGTTGTGCCGTGCCCTTTCCCGGTCATCAAAAATGAACCGTACAACCCGATTTCTGCTTGCACAATTTCCTCGCCCATCAGTTTTCGTGAGACATATCCGATTCTGACTGCACCGGCAGTATGAGAACTGGACGGGCCAACCATAACCGGCCCGATAATATCAAATATATTCATACATACTCCTAAAAAACGGTATAGGAGAACTCAAAAGCGAGTTCTCCTTTGAATAAGGTGAGGGAAGTCGAACACAATATGCCGAAAATTGGATATTACGGCGTATTTTCACTTTTTCACCGTTGTCGGGCGTTAGCCCGACTGCCGCTTCAAAAGCAAAAATCCATCCGTACTCTCTGCATTTTCGGTGCAGAGCAGTTTAAAACGAGTAGATTTTTGTTTGAACAAGGCACAAAATCGCCGCCATACTGCCGTATGGCAAGATTTTTAACGCAGTTCAGGCGAAAATATGCCGTTTTAAACCATATCGGGTTCGACTTCCCTCACCTTGATATTATGGTAACACATTTTCGCACGAAATTCAATATGCTGAATATGTCAAAGAAAACATTGCGTGTAGGTTTGTCAATGATATGTTACAAAATCAGAAAACCTCACCGTTGGAGATAA
>JBJEPU010000158.1:0-8027 GCA_051881395.1 Candidatus Fimenecus sp. | reverse complement strand
GAATTTGCAAATTTTTCTATGAACACATATGTGTCAATCCCCGTGCGGCGCGCCTGTTTGATGTCGAGCACCATAGCGAAATCATCGCCCAAAGCCGATTGCATACGCGCTAAAAAATCCGGACTTTCCGAACGGTAGTGCACCACATTTTCCTGGCAGAGCGTCAGCCCCTCGGCTTTGGCGAGCTGTTGCAAAATGCCGAAGCGTTCAAACACCTGCTCGTCGGGAATGCTGCCCGGAATTTTTGCCCCGTGCATC
This sequence comes from Candidatus Fimenecus sp., assembly GCA_051881395.1. Taxonomy (GTDB): domain Bacteria; phylum Bacillota; class Clostridia; order Oscillospirales; family Acutalibacteraceae; genus Fimenecus. The sequence continues at coordinate 7,769 of JBJEPU010000158.1, read as the reverse complement.
ACCAAAAGCGTGGCGCCGAGCGTGTGCATCCCGTCAAAATAGCGGCGAAACTCCTCCAAGCTCTCTTGAAAGCGGCGTTCGTAGGAGCTGAAATAGTAATACGATTCCGTAAACGACGCGTAGGTGTGAAAGCTTTTCACGCGCAGACCGTACTGTTTTTGAATCTCCGCAAAGCGGTCGATATAGTTTTTATCCAGCTCATGCGGCGAATTGATGAAAATTTCCACACAGTCCGCGCCGAGCTCGCCTGTTTTTGCAAGTGCAAGCTCCGTTTCCAGCGGATAAAAGCACGCCGTGGAAATACCGATTGCCATAAAAATCACCTGTTTGCCAAAAATTGTGCGTTGCGACAGAGAAAATCGCCTGCTACTATTATTGTAATAGGGAGGTGTATAAAAATGCAAGCACTATTTACCGAGTTTCGTATTTTTTTGACCGATTTTTGCCCGGCGGCACGAAAATTCTTTCGCTACGGCATACCGACCGCGTGCGGACTGCTGCTTTCTTCGTTTGTGTGCCGTTTTTTCTTAGGTACAATCGGGCAGTATGATAAAATGCTGCGCTTCTGTGCGGAGTTGTTTCTTTGCGGCAAAGAGCTGCTTTGCGCAGTGCTGTTTTCGGTTTTGCTGTTACAGCTTTTGCATATGGCATATGTTTGGGATTACGGCGAGCCGCCGCAAAAATAAAAAAACCGCCCGAGCAACGAATGCCGCGGGCGGCGCAAAAGCAAATCTGCAAACGCGAATTGTAAATGAATTGCTTTTGCTGTCCTTATCTTTTGCGCAAACGGCGAAAATATGCAATAAAAAACAGCTTTCTGAAAAAAAGATAAAAAAAGGCTTGCTTTTTTCGGCACACTGTGATAGAATACCAAAGCACTAAAAAAACTACTGCTTACGAACGGAGGTCAGAAAATGGGCGCTCTTGAAATTGTCCTCGGCATTTTGTTGATTTTGGCATCGCTTGCCATTATCGTCATTGTTATGATGCAGAAAAGCCGTGAAGGCGGTCTTTCCGGTGCGATTGCAGGCGGCTCTGACACCTTCTTCGGAAAAAATAAAGGCAGAACGCTTGAAGCGCGTTTGGCAAAAATTACAAGATACCTTGCCATTGTGTTCTTTGTCCTTGCATTTGCCGCTACGCTCTTGATGCTGTTCTTCTAAGCCGTAAATAAAAAACACGGCGGCAGTTTCGCCGCCTGTATATGATCCACTAGCTCAGTTGGCAGAGCACTTGACTTTTAATCAAGGTGTCCGGAGTTCGAATCTCCGGTGGATCACCAAAAGAATACCGCAGTTACAGAAAAGAGTAACTGCGGTATTTTTCTATCTTTTCAAGACATTATCAAGCGGACTGTATACTGTGTAATTGACTGTCATTTTTGAAGTAGTCAAGTGCACATACCTTTTCACCATTTCAAGCGAAGTATGCCCTAAAATCATCTGTAAAGCGTAAATATCTCCACCATTCTCCAAATACCGAGTAGCAAAGGTGTGCCGCAACAAATGCGGACGAAGGCGCGGAATATCTGCCTGTACTTTCAACTTGCGGAACAGTTGTTTAATCGTACTTTGTTGCAAAGCAGTCAAATCGTCTTTCACAAATAACGGTGTCTTGTCACAGCGGTACGGAATAAGCGCAATATACCGAAGTAATGCCTTTTTGCTATGCAAGCCAAGAGGAACTATCCGTTGTTTGTTGCCCTTACCGTTCACAATCGCATACCCCTCGGCAATGTGCACATTACCGCTTTCCAAGGTCACCACTTCATTTAGTCGCAAGCCACTATCCAACATTAAAGCAAGTATGCAGTAATTGCGAACATCAACAAACCTACCACCGCGAAAACATCGGAACAACCGTTGTATCTCGTTATCAGTCAAAACATCAATCGTTTTTCTCTGTGCTTTCGGTAGCCGAAATTTTTCGGGTATGTTTTCTTGCATATATTGTTCAGCATAGCACCACGAAAGGAATGCGCGCAAAGCACGAATGTATGTCTGTATTGTTGTGCTTGTAACCTCTTTTTTTGACAAATACAAGTAATACCGCTTGCAATCCAATTCACTTATGCTGTTTATGGGTTTGTCTGCATTCCCGTCAAAATCTGCAAAAAAGCCAAGACAGCGGGAATAATAAAGCACCGTATTTTTTGCGTTTCCGCGTATCTGTTGTTCTATCAAAAAGGCAGATATGCAATCTCGCACCGTCATTTCAAAAACTCCCTTTTTTGAATATTTACTCTTGCTTTTGTTTTCGTCTTATGTTAAACTGACGATAGTTAAATCGATTGTTGAAGTCCGTTTCTGTATCGGAGATTTCAACCGTGCGTTCAAAGGTTAGTGTTGCACCACTGACCTTTTTTTCTGCCTCTTTTTCGGTCGTGTAATATTTTTCGGGTTTTTTAATACCGCGACTGCAACGATACAAATTGAAATTAGGCGGGTAAAATTGAAGCCGTGCGCCTTTAATAATTGCTTTTGGTGTTCCTGTTTCTGTATCATCAAGAAATTTTACAGACATACCATCTTTTAACGCAAGACCTGCATTTTTGTATTCTTCCAACTCCATATCACCAAGATACGCCGTAAGGTACGCGCCGATATTATCAACATTTTCAAGCGATTTCACCGATACAAAACCAAAGCCCCAGATTTTTTGCATTTCCGCATTGGGTATATATGGCGCTTTCTTATCAAATATCATTATCATATGGGCGTGCCAAGCACCTCTGCCTTGCGGTTCCATTGCAACGATATATTCAAAGGGTTTGATTTTGTATTTTAGGCGTTGTATAAACTTCCTAAAATCGTCATAGAGCCGCTTTGTGTCGGTCATATTCTCGGCGTATGTTAGCGTAATCCAAAGGCAATATTCAGGATTTATGACATTTGCATTGATTAAATCTCTCAATTTTCCAAGAGAAACACGAACGCTGTTTTTATCGTCAACCCGACTGCCTATGTGCTCAAACTTTTTTACCTCTCCCGTTCGCTTGTCCACATAATGCTCGCTGTCCATTTTTTGAATAGGGCAGAAAAAATTTCTATGCTGTGCATACATAATTTCAATGATATTACCCATTTCTTTGACCCGGACAGTATCCGTACCATTTGGGCGTATGTTTTCGTTAAGTACAGTTTTTTTCATTTCGTTCCTTTCCGTATAGAAATACAAGTTTTGTTTGTTTCATAAAAAACACCCTTTCTTTGTCTTTTTAAATTCTGATAATATACTATCAAAATCAAGTTAATTCCTGCGGGGGCTGCCCCCGCGGTGCTTGGGGGCACAGCCCCCTCCAACCCTCAAGCGCAAGCAACCGCGACGCCGCGTTGGGGTATTGCCCATTTCTGCATTACATAAAATACACTTCCTTTTTTATCAAAAATATATTGCTACATTTGGTAGCATTTTAAATATATCAACTCATAAATTTTTACGCAACTTCTAAAAATGTCTGTTTTGCTAACGAAAGTAGCATTTTTCTTCCGTTTCCTCTTTTATGCTTCCTTTTTCTCTGCTTCTCGGGTATAATAAATATCACCAATAGTAGCAGGCGGTGTTTCTATGAATATCAAAGAAAGCATTACACAACGCATAAAAATGCTTCGTAAGCAAAATGGCTATACGCAACAGCAAGTAGCAACTGCAATCCATGTTTCTCGGTCTGCTTACTCGCAATACGAAATGGGGTTGAAACAGCCCACCATTGACACGCTTTACCAATTAGCAGACCTGTACAAGTGTTCCATTGATTACCTTGTCGGCAGATACAATTAAAAAGAAAAAAGGCTATCGCACTTCGTAGTGCAATAGCCTTTTGTTTTGCTGTTCGGAATTTTTCTACGCATTCAACCAAGTATCATACTACACCCACGCTACCATATATTCATAACCCTGTAACTCATTTACTTTTATCTTTGGCGGTACAGGTCACCGCCCCAATTAGCCGTGTATATTTAATTGTCAAGATAATCATAAACTTATTAAGAGATAAATGGGTGAACAAATTGTAAATTTACTATCAAATTCATATGTTATCCAAATCCATATCCCCGCAATTCTCCACAAGCAAAATCCCCCTTGCGGGGGCTTACCGCCTGCGGGCGGAATATGCTGAATAACACCGCGCCCCAAGGTTCTCCTAAAAATCGGTCACTTCGCCACGACGCACTCCCTGCTCACCGTCAGCGTGCTTTATATATGGTTGCTCGGGCTTCGCCCTGCGCCTATTTTACTGCTAAATACAGAGGGGCAATTTCTGCCACGCTCTCCACTATTCTCCCCTGTACCCCTCTTACAAATACCACGCGCAAACTTTTAATCAAGGTGTCCGGAGTTCGAATCTCCGGTGGATCACCAAAAGAATACCGCAGTTACAGAAAAGAGTAACTGCGGTATTTTTCTATCTTTTCAAGACATTATCAAGCGGACTGTATACTGTGTAATTGACTGTCATTTTTGAAGTAGTCAAGTGCACATACCTTTTCACCATTTCAAGCGAAGTATGCCCTAAAATCATCTGTAAAGCGTAAATATCTCCACCATTCTCCAAATACCGAGTAGCAAAGGTGTGCCGCAACAAATGCGGACGAAGGCGCGGAATATCTGCCTGTACTTTCAACTTGCGGAACAGTTGTTTAATCGTACTTTGTTGCAAAGCAGTCAAATCGTCTTTCACAAATAACGGTGTCTTGTCACAGCGGTACGGAATAAGCGCAATATACCGAAGTAATGCCTTTTTGCTATGCAAGCCAAGAGGAACTATCCGTTGTTTGTTGCCCTTACCGTTCACAATCGCATACCCCTCGGCAATGTGCACATTACCGCTTTCCAAGGTCACCACTTCATTTAGTCGCAAGCCACTATCCAACATTAAAGCAAGTATGCAGTAATTGCGAACATCAACAAACCTACCACCGCGAAAACATCGGAACAACCGTTGTATCTCGTTATCAGTCAAAACATCAATCGTTTTTCTCTGTGCTTTCGGTAGCCGAAATTTTTCGGGTATGTTTTCTTGCATATATTGTTCAGCATAGCACCACGAAAGGAATGCGCGCAAAGCACGAATGTATGTCTGTATTGTTGTGCTTGTAACCTCTTTTTTTGACAAATACAAGTAATACCGCTTGCAATCCAATTCACTTATGCTGTTTATGGGTTTGTCTGCATTCCCGTCAAAATCTGCAAAAAAGCCAAGACAGCGGGAATAATAAAGCACCGTATTTTTTGCGTTTCCGCGTATCTGTTGTTCTATCAAAAAGGCAGATATGCAATCTCGCACCGTCATTTCAAAAACTCCCTTTTTTGAATATTTACTCTTGCTTTTGTTTTCGTCTTATGTTAAACTGACGATAGTTAAATCGATTGTTGAAGTCCGTTTCTGTATCGGAGATTTCAACCGTGCGTTCAAAGGTTAGTGTTGCACCACTGACCTTTTTTTCTGCCTCTTTTTCGGTCGTGTAATATTTTTCGGGTTTTTTAATACCGCGACTGCAACGATACAAATTGAAATTAGGCGGGTAAAATTGAAGCCGTGCGCCTTTAATAATTGCTTTTGGTGTTCCTGTTTCTGTATCATCAAGAAATTTTACAGACATACCATCTTTTAACGCAAGACCTGCATTTTTGTATTCTTCCAACTCCATATCACCAAGATACGCCGTAAGGTACGCGCCGATATTATCAACATTTTCAAGCGATTTCACCGATACAAAACCAAAGCCCCAGATTTTTTGCATTTCCGCATTGGGTATATATGGCGCTTTCTTATCAAATATCATTATCATATGGGCGTGCCAAGCACCTCTGCCTTGCGGTTCCATTGCAACGATATATTCAAAGGGTTTGATTTTGTATTTTAGGCGTTGTATAAACTTCCTAAAATCGTCATAGAGCCGCTTTGTGTCGGTCATATTCTCGGCGTATGTTAGCGTAATCCAAAGGCAATATTCAGGATTTATGACATTTGCATTGATTAAATCTCTCAATTTTCCAAGAGAAACACGAACGCTGTTTTTATCGTCAACCCGACTGCCTATGTGCTCAAACTTTTTTACCTCTCCCGTTCGCTTGTCCACATAATGCTCGCTGTCCATTTTTTGAATAGGGCAGAAAAAATTTCTATGCTGTGCATACATAATTTCAATGATATTACCCATTTCTTTGACCCGGACAGTATCCGTACCATTTGGGCGTATGTTTTCGTTAAGTACAGTTTTTTTCATTTCGTTCCTTTCCGTATAGAAATACAAGTTTTGTTTGTTTCATAAAAAACACCCTTTCTTTGTCTTTTTAAATTCTGATAATATACTATCAAAATCAAGTTAATTCCTGCGGGGGCTGCCCCCGCGGTGCTTGGGGGCACAGCCCCCTCCAACCCTCAAGCGCAAGCAACCGCGACGCCGCGTTGGGGTATTGCCCATTTCTGCATTACATAAAATACACTTCCTTTTTTATCAAAAATATATTGCTACATTTGGTAGCATTTTAAATATATCAACTCATAAATTTTTACGCAACTTCTAAAAATGTCTGTTTTGCTAACGAAAGTAGCATTTTTCTTCCGTTTCCTCTTTTATGCTTCCTTTTTCTCTGCTTCTCGGGTATAATAAATATCACCAATAGTAGCAGGCGGTGTTTCTATGAATATCAAAGAAAGCATTACACAACGCATAAAAATGCTTCGTAAGCAAAATGGCTATACGCAACAGCAAGTAGCAACTGCAATCCATGTTTCTCGGTCTGCTTACTCGCAATACGAAATGGGGTTGAAACAGCCCACCATTGACACGCTTTACCAATTAGCAGACCTGTACAAGTGTTCCATTGATTACCTTGTCGGCAGATACAATTAAAAAGAAAAAAGGCTATCGCACTTCGTAGTGCAATAGCCTTTTGTTTTGCTGTTCGGAATTTTTCTACGCATTCAACCAAGTATCATACTACACCCACGCTACCATATATTCATAACCCTGTAACTCATTTACTTTTATCTTTGGCGGTACAGGTCACCGCCCCAATTAGCCGTGTATATTTAATTGTCAAGATAATCATAAACTTATTAAGAGATAAATGGGTGAACAAATTGTAAATTTACTATCAAATTCATATGTTATCCAAATCCATATCCCCGCAATTCTCCACAAGCAAAATCCCCCTTGCGGGGGCTTACCGCCTGCGGGCGGAATATGCTGAATAACACCGCGCCCCAAGGTTCTCCTAAAAATCGGTCACTTCGCCACGACGCACTCCCTGCTCACCGTCAGCGTGCTTTATATATGGTTGCTCGGGCTTCGCCCTGCGCCTATTTTACTGCTAAATACAGAGGGGCAATTTCTGCCACGCTCTCCACTATTCTCCCCTGTACCCCTCTTACAAATACCACGCGCAAACTTTTAATCAAGGTGTCCGGAGTTCGAATCTCCGGTGGATCACCAAAAAGAAACAGTCCGACACAGTCGGGCTGTTCTTTTTTTATCGTTTCGGAGATTCGAACTCCATTGTCCATCTTTTGCGTCAGCAAAAGGGACATATAATCGGATATTTGCGAAGCAAATCGACAAGGCGCAGCCTTGTCGAGTCTCCGGTGGATCACCAAAAAGAAACAGTCCGACACAGTCGGGCTGTTCTTTTTTTATCGTTGCGGAGATTCGAACTCCATCGTCCATCTTTTGCGTCAGCAAAAGGGAGACAAATTGGGGTTTGTGGAGGTAATTTATACGGTAGGGCGGGGGCTTGAATTACTCGCCTGCCGGCTCAGGCAG
>JBJEPU010000157.1:0-8032 GCA_051881395.1 Candidatus Fimenecus sp. | reverse complement strand
ATCCTCCGAAACGGGAATAAACGCGCCCGAAAGCCCGCCGACATGGGAAGAAGCCATCACACCGCCCTTTTTCACGGCGTCATTTAACAATGCAAGGCAGGCAGTTGTGCCGTGTGCACCGCATTGCTCCAAGCCCATTTCTTCTAAAATGTGTGCCACCGAGTCGCCGACTGCGGGCGTGGGAGCGAGTGATAAATCTACGATGCCGAACGGTACATTTAAGCGCTTTGCCGCCTCTTTGGCGACCAACTGCCCGACGCGGGTGATTTTAAATGCGGTTTTCTTGACGGTATCCGCCACATCGGTAATGTTGCCGTCGGGGATTTTTTGCAGTGCCGCACGCACAACGCCGGGACCTGATACGCCGACATTGATGACGCAGTCTGCTTCGCCCGCACCGTGGAAAGCCCCCGCCATAAAGGGATTGTCCTCGGGCGCGTTACAGAATACCACAAGTTTTGCAGGACCGATACAGCCCTTATCCGCGGTAATTTCCGCCGCTTTGCGCACAACCTCACCCATCGTGGCGACGGCGTCCATATTGATGCCCGCTTTTGTAGAGCCGATGTTGACGCTCGAACAAATATGCTCGGTTTCGGCAAGCGCCTCGGGAATACTGCGAATGAGCGCTTCATCGCCCGCGGCAAAGCCCTTTTGCACCAATGCGGAATAGCCGCCGATGAAGTTGACGCCGACGGTTTGCGACGCCTTTTCCAGGGTTTTTGCATACAACACGGGGTCACCGCCGCTTGCGGCAACGAGCATCGAAATCGGCGTGACGGCAATGCGCTTGTGAATAATCGGAATGCCGTATTCCTTTTCGATGTTTTCCCCGGTTTCGACCAAGTGCTGTGCCTGACGGCAGATTTTGTCATACACCTTGTCACAGGAACGGGAAATATCCGAATCCGCACAGCTCAACAGCGAAATGCCCATGGTGATGGTGCGTATATCCAAATTTTCCTCTCGAATCATATTGATGGTTTCGAGTATATCGTGCGTGTTAATCATAGCCCTATATTCCTCTTATTAAATTCTGTGCATGGAATTAAAAATATCCTCGTGCATGGCGTTGACGGAAAGATTCATTTCTTTGCCGAGCGCCTCTGCCTCTTCCGCCAAAACGGTAAAGGGGACATTGCATTTTGTGACATCCGCAAGCATAATCATACAAAACATATCCTGCAAAATGCTTTGCGTTACTTCAATAATGTTGACATTGTGCTCTGCGCACATCGCGGAAACCTTCGCCAAAATCCCGACGGTGTCCCGCCCGACTACGGTAATAATCGCACGCATAAGTTAAGACCTCCGAAAAATGATTGCCCTTATCATACCACACTCTGTCTTGAAATGACAGCCTATTTTAAAAAATTTGGAAAAATTGTAAAAAAACTGTATGCCAACCGCGTAAAATATGCTAAAATAACTATATACTGTTGAGAAATAAGCGAGGCGTTTATTCCATGTACCAAAGAAAGCTCGATTTACATGTGCATACCGACAATTCTCCCGACGGCAACCATTCGCCGATGTTCATTTGCGAACGCGCGGAATTTGACGGTATGCGTGCGATTGCACTGACCGACCACTGCGAGGTGGATGTGTATAAGGCAGAACGGTATGACAAGCGCGTACAGCAGGCGTATTTCGAGGCGTCCAAGGCACAGTCCGCATTTCGCGGCAAGGTGCTTGTCCTGCGCGGGATTGAGCTCGGCCAGCCGCATTACGACATAAAAACCGCCGACGCCGTTGTGTCGGCGCGGTCGTATGATGTGGTGATAGGCTCTGTGCACAATCTGCGTAACCGTGAAGATTTCTATTATATGGAGCATCTTCAAGCCACACAGGTGCACGCCCTGCTGACGGAATATTTTCAAGAAATTTTAAATTTGCTCGAATGGGGCAATTTCGATGTTTTGGCACATCTTACATATCCGTTGCGGTATTTTTACGCGAAATCGGGCATCACCGTGGATTTGGAAGAATACAAAACGCAAGTGGACGAAATTTTAAAGCGTATCGCCGAGACGGGCAAGGCACTCGAAATCAACACGGCGGGGCTTCGTCAGCCAATCGGGAAACTCTCGCCGGAATTTGCAACCGTCAAACGGTTTCACGAGCTCGGCGGTGAGTATATCACCTACGGCTCGGATGCGCATTATGCGGAGGATGTCGGCAAGGGTATGGAGGAGGCGTACGACGCGATGCTTGCGGCGGGCTTTACGGAACTGACGATGTTTCAGCAGAGAACGCCTTTAAAACTGAAAATAGAGTAATAGAAACGAGACACTGTAAAGCGGAAAGGAAATCGAATGAAAGTAAAAGCGGCGGCGAAAATCAATTTGATGCTCGATGTTTTGGGCACTTTGCCTGACGGCTACCACAGCCTGTTTATGGTGATGCAGTCCGTCGGTTGTTATGACTTTGTGGAAGTCAACAAAACCGATACAGGGAAAATTCAAATTCTGACGGATGACGAACGCGTCCCGAAGGACGAGAAAAATATTGCGTATAAAGCGGCAACCGCGTTCTTTACGGCAACCGAAACGGAAAACACAGGTGTTTCCATCGCAATAGAAAAGCATATTCCGATGGCGGCGGGGCTCGCGGGCGGCAGTGCGGACGCGGCAGGTGTGCTTACCTGTCTGAACACGCTGTTCGGGGTAAATTTGCCGATGCAGGATTTACAGCGTATCGGTGAGCGCGTCGGTGCAGATGTGCCCTTTGCGCTGTCGGGTGGCACCTCACTTTGTATGGACAAGGGCGGGGTTATCGCGCCGCTGTTGCCACTCAAAGGGAAATCTGTTGTCCTTTGTAAGCCGCAAATGGATGTGTCCACCGTTTCGGCGTATCGGCTGTTAGATGAAGCGCCGCATCTTCGCCATGCGGACAAAAACGCCATGCTGTATGCCGCGCACACGGGCGATTATGCCTTGCTGTGCGAAAAGGCGGACAATGTGTTTGAACAGGTGATTGAAGTGCCTGCGCGCCCCGTGATTAAGGGCGTGATGCGCAGTCACGGTGCGGATTTAACCTTGATGAGCGGTAGCGGCCCGACGGTATACGGGCTGTTTTCCGACCGCAAGAGCGCGGAAAGCTGTGCGGCGGAATTAAAACGGCAATTCCCCGAAACCGTATGTTGCGAAACGGTCGGACGCGGGGTCGAAACGGTGTCGGTATGCTGAAAAATCGGGTGGCGGCGGCGCTTTTGGCGTTCGCCTTGACAGTTTTGGCAATTTTACTGCTTGTATCGGCGTTTCAAGACAGCCGTGTGACGGTGCATACACCGTCGGAATATACAACGCAGATTCGATAATCACGGAAACGGGGTGTTTTTATGCGGCCTTATGGGTTGATTTTGGCAGGCGGCGGCGCAAAAGGCGCCTATCAAATCGGCGCTTGGCGTGCCATGCGGGAACTCGGCGTGCAGATTGAGGCGATTGCCGGCGTTTCCATCGGCGCCATTAACGGCGCGCTGATTGCCCAGGGAGATTTCGACAGTACCTTGGAACTTTGGAATAATGTGGAGGTCAAGGACGGCATTCATATTGACGCGCAGTTAAAATCGCCGGAAAATCTGTTCAGTTTTTCCAATCTGCCGCAGATTTTTCATGAGGTACTCAAAAACGGCGGTGTGGATGTTACGCCTGCCCGCGATTTGATTGCACGGTATGTCCATGAAGACACGGTGCGCGCTTCGGGGATACCTTTGGGGCTTGTGACCTTTCAGCTTTCTTCTATGAAACCCGTGGAAGTCTTCTTAGATGAAATCGAGGAAGGGCAACTGATTGATTATTTGATGCTTTCGGCGCGGTTCCCGGGGCTGCAAAACGAAAGCCCCGACGGCGCGAAGTATTTGGACGGCGGCGTGTATGACAACGCGCCTGTGGGGATGCTTCGCAAACGCGGTATCAACCGCTTTATTGTGGTGGATATTTCCAATATGAAAGGCATCGGACACAAAACCGACCTTTCGTGTGCCGACATCATTTATATTCGTCCGCATGACCCCAAAGAACTCGGCGAGTCCTTTGAATTTGACCGAGCAAAAACCGAAATGCGTATGCAAATGGGTTATTTAGACGCCAAAAAGGCGTTCGGTGTTTTGGCGGGGCAGAAGTATTATTTCAAACCTGCCGAGTATAAAAAAATGCAGACACTTTACGGCTATCAGGCTTGTACCGAATTAGAGGATTTGGCACTGGAATGCGGCGTAGAGCGTTTGACGGTGTATACGCATAACCGCTTTATGCGTGCGCTTTGCAAGGCGCGGCAAGCACCGGAAAAAGAACCCGAGTCCGAGTGGGAAAATTTGGCGGACTCCCTTTTGCAGAAAGCCCAGCCGCTTTTGGAAAAAGCGCCGGAGGAGCTTGTCCGCAAAATCCGCCGCCCGCGCAAAAAAACGGAAAAATATCCCGCGGCAAAAAAAGCGCTGGACGCCTTTCAACAACCGAGTGCGGAATAATATTTATATTCTTTCGCAGAACAGGGAGATATACTGTTCGCCTGAAAAGACCGAATATCGGTGCTTTTCTGTTTCGCCCACAAAGCCGTGTTCCGAAAATTCGAGTGATTCGGGTAAAATGCCCGCCGTGCGCACGGCAGCCTCTGCATCGTCGGTTTCTTGCACGGTCAACACAGCGCAGAGCGTAATATAGGCTTGATACAGCGCGGCAAAATCTTCGCTTGTATACGGCGCCGCGTCGGGGATACAGGTGAGTTGTAACGCAGTCACCGTATCGGTGCTGTCTGTTGTGAGGCTCAAAAGCGCCGTGCAGTTTTGGGTAATCGGTACATGGCAGTTGTATTCCCGCACGGTGTCTGCCCGTTCCCGAAAAAAACTTTCGGGCGCAAGCACCTGTGTGCCTTGTTCGGTGTTCACCCGTTTGCAGAACTCCGAAATATCCATATTTCGTTGCTTTGTGCAGCCGGAAAGCACCGAGACCGTCCACAAAATCAAAACGGTGGCGAGCAAAAGTTTTTTTTGCATTTTCATAATTTCGTTCACCTTTTGTTCATATTTTCTTTACAAAAATATATGGCAAATATAAGCAAAATATTATAAAATTATGCGTAATCGTATTTTAATCTCTCAACATAGCGGAAAGCGGTGATGATTTGTTTAAGAAAACAAAAAATTGGACCAAAAAGAAAAAGGTGACTGTGGCGATATTGGTGATTATCGTCGCCGCCTTGGTCATTTCCATTCTCTATGCCAATTTCAAACCGGAGGAATTGCCGGCGTATGCGCTCGCCGAGGTGACAAAAGGGGATATTCAATCCACTTTTGATACGCAGGGCGTTGTGGAATCGGGCAGTACCGAAACCTATTCCGCCGCAAGCGGGGTGAAGGTGGTTTCGGTGGATGTGGCTGTCGGGGACCGTGTTTCCGAAGGACAGCAGCTTGCCACCTTCGATGTCAGTTCTTTAAACGGCACGCTTTCCGATTATAAGACCGCGTATACGAAGGCGAAATCGTCTTACGACAAATCCGCCGCAGGCGTTGCCGACGCCAAAAAGAAGCTCGCCGATGTCAATACGCAAATTCCCGCATTGGAGCGTGAAATCGCCCAGTTGGAATCTGAGATAAAAGAGGCTGAAAATACACAGGTGACCTTGCCGACAGGGCCGAATTACTCGGAAGCGGATTTACAGGCGCTTGCCGCGCAGTTGCAGGCGGGCGGTATGACCGAGGCACAGATTGACGAGATTGTTACCGCTTTGAAAGCACAGGCGGGGCAGGTCGATGTGGAAACCGCGATTGCAAATTCCGTCGCCGCCAAAAAAGCGGAACTGACGCAGAAGCAAGCACAGCTTTCCGCCTTGGAAACGCAAAGAAGCGTGTACGAAGCGCAAACCGATGAAACCGTCACCGACCTTTACAAATCCGTTATGGAGCAAAAGCAAAAGGAATATGAAAGCTATAAAGCACTTGTCGACGCGTTGGCAAAAGGCTGGACTGCCTCTGCCGACGGTATCGTCACCGAGGTCAATCTGACCGCAGGGGAGGCGTTCCAACCGAGCACCGCGCAAAGCGGCGGTATGGATTTGTCCGCGCTGATGAGTATGGCTTCGGGCAACAGCGATGTTGCCGCAACGCTGACGGATATTTTCTCCACCACAAGCAATGCGAATACCGCTGTCGGTACGGGAATGGTTGTGGAGCATTACGGCGACTTTTATGTCAGCTTCACGGTCGGCAAATATGATTTGCAAGATTTACATGTCGGGCAAAAGGCAAAAATTACATCGCTCGATAAAGACTATGCGGGCGAGGTTAGTTATGTCAGCGCAACGGCAACGGCAGGCAGTGGGCTGGACATCAGCTCGATTACCTCGTCGCTGACGGGCAGCTCCTCTTCTTCCTCTTCCAACAGCGCACCCATTAAGGTGAAAATCGAAAATCCCGATGAAAAAGTGGTCATCGGTTTTGATGTAGATGTCAGCATTGATACCGAAAAGCTGGAAAATGTCATGGTAATTCCCGTGGAGGCTGTTTCGACAAATGACGGGGAAAACTGCGTATTTGTCTACAACGAAAAAGAGAAAACCGTTTCCAAGCGCGTGGTGTCCCTGGGCGTTGGCTCGGATACCCTGTACGAAGTGCTCGAAGGCTTGCAGGTCGGCGAGCAGGTGGTTTTGAATCCGAAAACCGCGCTCACGGACGGCGACAAAATCCAAGTGAAATAAGGCGGTGGCGTATTGGATATTCGAGAAAATATACGCATTGCCGTTTTCAGTATTCGTACCAACTTAATGCGCTCGCTTTTGACGATGCTCGGTATTATTATCGGCGTCGGCTCGGTGATTGCAATTATTACCGTCGGCAACGGCAGCCGTGACTATATTGTCGGTATGATTCGCGATATGGGCAACAGCGCAATTAACATCATGGTTGACCCGCAAACCGCACAGCCGTCCGACTATATTACCTCTGCCGATGTCGAGGCAATTAAAGCGTTGGATACGGTTGATTATGTTTCCCCGTATGTGATGACCATGGGCTCTTTAACCGCCAACGAAACCAACGGTATCGGCATGTTAATCGGCGGCAACACGGATTTACGGTATGTCACCAGCGGCGACTGTATTTACGGCAGGTATTTTAACGAAGCGGAATATGAAGCGGGCAGAGCCGTCGGCGTGATTGACGCGACCAGCGCGCGGCAGTTGTTCGGCACAGCCAATGTCGTCGGGGAATATATCAACTTCACATTTAACGATGTCATTACGCGCATTAAAATCGTCGGCGTGACCGATATGGCAAGCTCATTCGGTATGGACTCTGAGGAAATGATGGAGTCGATGCAGGCGTTGGGCGGTGCGCAAATGTCGGGCGCGATGCTGATGGTGCCGAATACCCTGTCGTCACAGATTACGGGCTCTGCCGACTGCTTCGACACGATATATATTATGGCAAACGACGAAGACGATTTGGAGGGCGCAGGCAATGCGGCGCTGAACCGTTTAAATGCGCGGCATAACAACGGTGACCGCGACTGCTATATTGTTACCAATATGGCAACCTATATTGACCTTTTAGATACCGTTATCAATATTTTCACAATATTTATTGCGGCAGTCAGCGCGATTTCGCTGGTGGTCGGCGGTATCGGCGTGATGAATATTATGCTGGTTTCCATTACGGAGCGCACGCGCGAAATCGGTATTCGTAAGGCGCTCGGTGCCAAAACCTCCACCATTTTGTTCCAATTTTTGACCGAGTCGATTATCCTTTGCTTAATCGGCGGGTTAATTGGGCTGTTGCTCGGTGTATTCGGCGCGGCGGTTGTGTCGCATTTGATGAGCATTCCGCTGGATGTGAAGCCCTCCACCGTGGCAATCGCGGTTGGCTTCTCCACCGCTATCGGTGTGATTTTCGGCGTGTACCCTGCGCGCAGAGCGGCAAAAATGCCCCCGATTGAAGCCTTGCGCAGAGATTAAAATGCAATAAAAAATCCCTCGAAACCGTTGTGAATTGCACCCCATTTGTTAGACAAGTATGGTATACTATCTAACAAGAGGGGTG
>JBJEPU010000156.1:0-1637 GCA_051881395.1 Candidatus Fimenecus sp. | reverse complement strand
AAAATCTTACCAAAGAACAAGCGGAAATCAAGGCAAGAAAAGGTCTTTCGGACGAGGAGGCAAAAAAATGAAGGCGATCAACTTAAAAACAGAATACTTAAAGAACCCGATCGGGATTGACATTGCAAAGCCCCGCCTTTTTTGGAATTGTGAAGGCGGTGTTGTGCAAACCGCTTACCGTATTTTAGCAACCGATGACAGCGGCAATGTACTTTGGGATTCCGGCAAGGTGCAAAGTGCACAAATGACGCATGTCCCGTGGGGCGGTGAAGCGCTCAAATCCCGTGCGTGTGTGCAGTGGCGCGTCAAACTGTGGGACGAAACCGATGCAGAGGGCGACTGGTCGGAAACAGCAACCTTTGAAATCGGGCTGTTACACGATACGGATTGGTGCGCCGAGTGGATTACAGGCGACTATACCCCCGACAGTTCTGTTGCCGATAAAAAGAAAAAAATCGGTAAATCCTTTTTGTTGCAGGGGATTGACTTTCTTTTTGAAAGCAACAAGCCCGAAAATGTAGAAAGATACCCCGTTGATTGCTTTTTACATACTTTCCAAGCAAACAAAACGGTCAAAAAAGCACGGCTGTATATCACCGCCTGCGGAATTTACGAAGCGCGTTTGAACGGGGAAAAAATCGGCGATTTCTGCCTTGCCCCCGGCATCACCGACTACACAAAACGCATACAATACCAAACCTACGATGTGACTGCACAGATCAAAAAAGGCGAAAACGCCTTGACCGTGGACCTTGCTGACGGTTGGTATCGCGGTTCGGTCGGTGCGTGGGGTTTAAAGCAGGAATACGGCTTTGAAACCAAATGTATTGCGCAGTTGGAAATCACCTATGACGACGGCGCGACGGCGCGCGAGAGTACAAACGGCAAATGGCGTTGGAGCAACGACGGACCCGTTCGCTTTGCCGACAATAAGGACGGCGAAATTGTAAACGCCAACCAACAGCCGACTTATAAAGGCAGGGCAAAGGTGACTTCTTGCAATGTGATTCCGACATCGTCCAACAATGTGCCGATGGTGGAAAAAGAGCGTTTCAAACCCGAAATTATCAAAACCCCAAGCGGTAAAACCGTTTTCGATTTCAAGCAGAATTTTGCAGGATATATTGAATTCAACCTTACCGCAAAGCAAAATCAAAAGGTATTTCTGCGATTTGGCGAATTGCTCGATGAAAACGGCGAGTTTACCCAAAAGAATATCCAATGCCACAACAAGCATATCACAACGCCGTTACAGCAGATTGATTACACCTGCAAGGAAGGTGAAAACCGCTATAAAACAAGATTTGCAATCTTCGGTTTTCGGTATGTTTTGGTGGAAACCGATGTGCCCTTTACGGCAGACGATTTCACGGGGATTGCCGTGTATTCCGATATGGAGCAGACGGGATTTTTTGAAAGCTCGAATGTGCTTTTGAATAAATTGGTCGACGCGACCGTTTGGTCAACAAAGTCAAACAGTGCGGATTTACCCACCGATTGCCCAACCCGTGAACGCCACGGCTGGACAGGTGACGCGCAAATCTTTTTCCCTACCGCCGCGTATCTGTTCGATTACGCGACCTTCTCGGAAAAATTCTTAACCGATATGTACGATTGGCAACGCAAAAACGCCAAGT
>JBJEPU010000155.1:0-8334 GCA_051881395.1 Candidatus Fimenecus sp. | reverse complement strand
TGTGCGGCTGTCGATTGATAAATTCAGAAATGACGATACGCCCGTGCGCATTCGGTCTTTGCGGCTGTATAACGAGCCTGTGCGTGCCGTGGAGAATTTTGAAGTGACGGCGTATCAGCGTTTAGACGGCGATGTGCCCACCGAAATCCTCAAAAAAGGCGAGGCGTATGTCAACAACTATGCCCGCTATTATGATGTTTACACCACCATCATTGTGTTCGGCGCGGTGCATTGGGAAGAAAACGGGAAAATGGGCTTTGGCGTTGGCGGCGAAGAAAAATTTGCGCAGGAACTCGCCGCGCTCAAAGAAGTGATTGCGCACCGTTCCAATCCGACGCACGAAGTACGGATTATTGTGACCGCTTTGGCAGACGGTACTTGGAATGACGGGCACATCGGCGTGAATGCGTATATGGCGCAGTATTGGGAAACCGTCGCCGACCAAATTGTGGCGTTTGCCGAAAAATACGATTTGGACGGTGTGGACATCGACTGGGAATATCCGCAAAATGCGGACGATTGGGCGGTGTTTGACAGCTTTATCGCCCGCGTGGATGACGGCCTGCAAAAAACAAATCCCGACGCGATTTTGTCCGCCGCGCTTTCCGCGTGGGGGCTTGGTATGTCCAAAGAAACGCTGAACCGTTTTGACCAAATTCAGTTTATGGCATATGACGGCAACGATATAGACGGCTATCAAAGTTCGCTCCACCAGGCGCAGACGGGCTTGCAGGCGTTCGTAGACAACGGTGCGGACATCAGCAAAATCAATATCGGCATTGCCGCCTACGGCAGACCGATTAACGGCACGCCTTACTGGGCGGTTTGGCGCAATTTGGAAGAAGCGACCTATTGGAACAGCCGCTATGAAACCGTACATGACGGCGGGCAGGTTTACACAGGTACTTTCTGTGCACCGGCGCTCGCAGGCGACAAAACCGCCTATGCACTGCTTTCGGGCGCGGGCGGCGTGATGGTGTTCCGCGTGGGCTGTGACAAACTGATGGACGACCCGAACAGCGTTGCGTGCGGCATTGAAAACGCTCTGCACCGCTATGTGGAAAATTGGTAAGTTGATAAAACGATAAAAGCACCCCGCCGTTTCCGAATTTTCGGGAGCGGCGGGGGTTTTGCACAAAACGGCCTGTATAAGTCCAAAAAATAGGACTTTGTGCGTAGGGTGTGATAGACAATGAACCGTAATAGTGCTAAACTATGAAAAAACGGGGAAGGAACTTTGTATGCGTGCTTATAAATATCAGGCATTACAAGATTATTTGTGCGATTGCGGGAAAGAGAGAGTACAATTATCTTTTGCGGAAATAGAGCAAATCTGCGGAATGAAATTGCTATATTCCGCCTATGCATATTCGGCATGTTGGAATAACCGGGCACAGAACTCTTTTAGTAAAAGTTGGTATAATGCAGGGTATAATGTATATGCGGATATACAAAAGCAGAGTGTTGTTTTTGTAAAAAAATTTGAAAAAAACGAACCAATAAAACGAAAAACTCCAACGGGATACCGCCGGTCAAAACCGCAAATTTGCACCTTGGATATTCAAACGGCTGTTTATGCAATTCAAAAATATAATTGCACAACAAAACAAGGGAAACATACCCGCTATTTGTCTTGGGAACATTGTCGGCGTGCGTTTGCTGAAAATTGGTCTGATCCGTCTAAAACAGAATATTTGTGTTTGCATTTGGCTTGGTATTTAGCAAGTTGGGGAATGCTTCGCAATTCTTTTTTATTTCAAAATGACTATTTGATTCATAAAGAGGTTGTTGCAAAACTTTGCACCGTAGAGTATGCCGCACTTTTTACGGAAAATGTACCGAATATTGATTTGGTGATGCAAGCGGCAGAAATGGTGTGCAATGGGTATGGAGAACATAAAGTTTCCGATACATTGGTCACAAAAATTTTGCTTGGAATATTCGGTTGCGTACCAGCTTATGACCGCTATTTTAAAAATGCGGTCAAGAAATACGGGATTTCAGCAACATTCAACGCAGAATCTTTGACAGGCTTGTGGGATTACTTTATTAAATATGAAAGCATTATAAACAGTGCTTGTGCAAAAATGGAAATTCCATTGGATTTATATACACCGATGAAATTGATGGATATGTGCTTTTGGCAAATCGGGTTTGATATGGATAAGTCGAGGAACGGAGAATGATGACTTTTTTATTGAGTTTTACTTTTCGATTGATACAGGATATATTTTTCAAGGAATTAAAAATCGGGAAATAACCGCTAAAATGCAAAACGACCGAAAGGCATTTGCCTCTCGGTCGTTTTTTCGTGTAATAAATCTTAAACCTTAAAATATTCCACCGCGTTTTTGAACATACCGTTGTCCTTGTTGCCCTCGACATTTTTGTAAACATTGTCGGAGAAACGCTCGGAGTGCCCCATTTTGCCGAACACTCTGCCGTCGGGCGAGGTGATGCCCTCGACGGCAAGCAAAGAGCCGTTGGGATTGTAACGAATGTTCATGGTCGGCTGTCCGTTTTCGTCCACATACTGTGTGGCGATTTGCCCGTTTTCAATGAGCGAACCGATTAACTCTTTCGGGCAGACGAAACGCCCTTCGCCGTGGGAAATTGCAACCGTGTGTATGTCGCCGACCGCGCTCGACGAAAGCCACGGGGATTTGTTCGACGCGACGCGGGTGTTGACAAGGCGCGACTGGTGTCTGCCAATCGTGTTAAAGGTTAAGGTCGGCGTATCGGCGTTTGCTTCGATAATCTCGCCGTACGGCACAAGCCCCAATTTGATGAGCGCCTGGAAGCCGTTGCAGATCCCCGCCATCAAGCCGTCACGCTGTTTTAACAGCTTGTGGACTTCTTCCTTGATTGCGGGGTTGCGGAAGAATGCCGTGATGAATTTACCGCTGCCGTCGGGCTCGTCACCGCCGGAGAACCCACCGGGGATAAATACAATTTGCGCGTCAGTGAGTTCTTTTGCGAATGCTGCTACGCTGTCTGCAATATCCTTTGCCGACAGGTTGCGAATGACCATAATTTTCGGGTCAGCCCCTGCGCGGGTGAGCGCGCGGGCGGTGTCATATTCGCAGTTCGTGCCGGGGAATACGGGGATAAGCACCTTCGGGCGCGCAACGCCGATTTTCGGCGCAACGCGGCTTTCGGCTTTGTATTCCAGCGGTGCAACGGGAGTTTTGTCCGTTTCGATGTTGCAGGCAAATACGCTTTCGAGTTTGCTTTCGTAAATGTCGCAGATTTCTTGTAAATCAATCGTCTCAATGCCGATTTTCAGCGCATAGTCATAGGTGGTTTCGCCCAAAAGCGTGAAGCCTTCCAATTCCTCTGCCGCCTCGAACACAAATGCGCCGTAATCGTAGGTATACAAAGCGTCTTGCGCGAATGCACGGTCAAGCTTAAAGCCGATGTGATTGCCGAATGCGGCTTTCATCAAGCCCTCGGCAATGCCGCCGTAGGTGGGCGTAAAGGCGGAAAGCACTTTCTTTTGCGCAATTAAATCCGACACGGTTTTGTAAACGGAAAGCAGGCTTTCGGTGTCCAAAGTGCCGTCGGCATTTTTCTTCGGCGCAAGGTAGTAGACCTTCGAGCCGGGGAGTTTGAATTCAGGGGAAATGATGTTGTCGCTGTTGCAGACGGACACCGCAAAGGAAACCAGCGTCGGGGGCACATCAATATCCTCAAATGTGCCGCTCATCGAGTCCTTGCCGCCGATAGAGGCAATCCCCAATTCCAACTGCGCGGTTAACGCGCCCAACAGCGCCGCCGCGGGCTTGCCCCAACGGGACGCGTCCTCGGTCATACGCTCAAAATATTCTTGGAAAGTGAGGTAGCAGGTGTCAAGGTCTGCGCCTGTGGCAATTAACTTGGAAACCGATTCCACCACCGCAAGATATGCGCCGAGGTATTGATTTTTTTCGGTGATAAAGGGGTTGTAGCCCCACGCCATCACGGAGCAGGTTTTGGTGTCGCCGTGCAATACGGGAATTTTCGCCGCCATACTTTGCGCGGGCGTCAGCTGGTATTTGCCGCCGAACGGCATCAGCACCGTGTTTGCGCCGATGGTCGAGTCAAAGCGCTCTGCGAGTCCGCGTTTCGAGCAGACATTCAAATCCGAAGCGAGTGCACGGAATTTGTCCGCATTGGTTTTGCCCTCGACTGCCTTTTCCACCGTCGGGAAAGCGGAAACCGCAATGCGGGTGTGCTTTTCCGCACCGTTGGAGTTTAAGAATGCACGGGAGATATCGACAATCGTTTTGCCGTTCCATTCCATCGTAAGTCTGGGCTCTGCGACTACTGTTGCCACCACGGTGGATTCGAGATTTTCCTCTGCCGCAAGCGCGCAGAATGCGTCCACATCTTCGGGCGCGAGTACAACCGCCATACGCTCCTGCGATTCGGAAATCGCGAGTTCCGTGCCGTCCAAGCCCTCGTATTTTTTCGGGACTTTGTTCAAATCAATGTGTAAGCCGTCTGCCAATTCACCGATGGCAACGGAAACACCGCCTGCGCCGAAGTCGTTGCAGCGCTTAATCAGTTTGGTTGCATCGGGATTGCGGAACAGTCTTTGCAATTTGCGTTCTTCGGGGGCGTTGCCCTTTTGGACTTCCGCGCCGCACTGTTCCAAAGAGGACAGTTTGTGTGATTTGGAAGAGCCTGTTGCGCCGCCGCAACCGTCACGACCGGTTCTGCCGCCCAACAGCACAACAATATCGCCGGGGGCGGGCACTTCACGGCGCACATTTTTCGCGGGTGCCGCGCCGACAACCGCGCCGATTTCCATACGCTTGGCAACATAGCCCTCGTGGTAGATTTCGTCCACCTGCCCTGTGGCAAGCCCGATTTGGTTGCCGTAAGAGCTGTACCCCGCCGCCGCGGTGGTGACGAGTTTTCTTTGCGGCAGTTTGCCGGTCATGGTGTCTTTCACGGGCTTTAAGGGGTCAGCCGCACCCGTTACACGCATCGCCTGATACACATAGCCGCGCCCTGACAGCGGGTCACGAATCGCGCCGCCGATGCAGGTCGCCGCGCCGCCGAACGGCTCAATTTCAGTCGGGTGGTTGTGGGTTTCGTTTTTAAATAAGAACAGCCAGTCTTCGTCTTCGCCGTCTACATCGACTTTGATTTTCACGGTGCAGGCGTTGATTTCTTCGGACTCGTCCAAATTTTTCAGTTGCCCTGTGTGCTTTAAATAGCGCGCGCCGATGGTCGCCAAATCCATTAAATTCTGCGGCTTAGTGCGCCCCAATTCCTTACGAATGGCAACATAGCGGTCATATGCCGCTTGCACGGACGGGTCTTCAATTTCGGCGCCGTCAATCGTGGTCAAAAAGGTGGTGTGGCGGCAGTGGTCCGACCAATAGGTGTCAATCATACGGATTTCGGTAATGGTCGGGTCGCGGTGTTCGCTTTTGAAATAGTCCTGGCAAAATGCAATGTCCGCATTGTCCATGGCAAGGGCATATTTCTGCACAAATTCCGCCAATTCCGTTTCGGTAAGGGCAGTAAAGCCCGTTAAGGTTTCCACCTCGGTCGGAATGGTGTACGGAATATTCAAGGTTTCCACGCGGTCAAGCGACGCTTCGCGGCTTTCCACGGGGTTAATGACATATTTTTTAATCGCCGCAAGTTCGGCGGGGCTGACTTTGCCGAAAATCATATAGACTTTCGCGGTGCGCACCGTCGGCTTGTCGCCCTGCGATACGATTTGAATACACTGTGCGCAGGAGTCCGCACGCTGGTCAAACTGCCCGGGCAGATATTCCGTGGCAAACACGGCGCTGTCTGTCTGCGGCAAATGTGCATAGGTATTGTCGAGTTGAGGCTCGGAAAACACGGTTTTTTCGCATGCTTTGAACAAATCCTCGTCGATATTTTCCACATCGTAGCGGTTAAACAGCCGCACATCGGTCACACTGTCAATCATCAACAGCGAACGAATATCGGAAAGCAGAGTTTTTGCCTCGTCGGCAAACTGCTTTTTCTTTTCCACATAAATACGGTAAACCATTTTGCGCCTCCCTTAATTTTCTAACGCCTGTAACGCGCGCGCACCGATATCCTTTCGGCAAAACGCGCCGTCAAAGGTGATTTCGTTTACGGCCTCGTAGGCTTTGCGAAGTGCCGCGGGCAAATCCGCGCCCGTTGCAGTCACGCCCAACACTCTGCCGCCCGATGTGACGAGCTTGCCGTCACAAAGTGCTGTACCCGCGTGGTACACGGTGACATCGGGCAAGTTTTCGGCGTTCCCTAAATCCATAAGACAACCTTTTTTGTAGCTTTCGGGGTAGCCACCCGAAGCCACAATTATGCACGCCGCGCTTTCCTTTGCGAATTCGACAGGTAAGTCGGACAGCGTTTCATCGTGCACCGCCTGCATCACGGTCAACAAATCCGTTTTTAAAAGCGGTAGAACCACTTGTGTTTCGGGGTCGCCGAAGCGGCAGTTGTATTCAATGACCTTCGGGCCTTTCGGGGTGAGCATCAGCCCGAAGTATAAACAGCCTTTGAATGTTCTGCCCTCTTGGTTCATTGCGCGCATCGTCGGCAGGAAAATCGTTTCCATACATTCTTTGGCGATTTCATCGGTGTAATAGGGGTTGGGCGCAACCGTGCCCATACCGCCTGTGTTTAAGCCCTTGTCACCGTCCAGCGCACGCTTGTGATCCATGGAAGAAACCATCGGCACAACGGTTTTGCCGTCAGTAAAGGAAAGCACCGAAACCTCGGGGCCTGTTAAAAATTCCTCAACCACAATGTGGTTGCCGCTGTCACCGAACTTTTTGTCCTCCATAATGGATTTGACAGCGTCTTCTGCCGCTTCGAGTGTTTCGGCGATAATTACGCCTTTGCCCAAAGCCAAGCCGTCCGCTTTAATGACGGTGGGGAACTCGTTTTGCGCTTTGATGTAGTCCATTGCCGCCGCCGCACTGTCAAATACCTCGTAGCGCGCGGTGGGAATGTTGTATTTTTTCATCAGGTTTTTGGAGAAAACCTTACTGCCTTCCAAAATCGCCGCCTTTTTATCGGGACCGAAGCACGGAATGCCTTTGGCTTCGAGCAAATCCACACACCCGAGCACCAGCGGGTCATCAGGCGCGACCACGCAAAAATCAATTTGATTTTCCATGGCAAAATCGGCGATTTTTTCCAAATCCTTTGCGCCGATGTCCACACAGGTGGCATCTTTTGCAATGCCGCCGTTGCCGGGACAGGCAAAGATTTCCGTCACTTGCGGATTTTCTTTCAGTTTCTTAATAATGGCGTGCTCGCGGCCGCCGCCGCCGACAACCAAAATTTTCATACGCGTTACCTCTTACAACTTTGTTTTGATATGGCTTTTCCGCCCCCGTGTTTCGAGAGCGGAAATCTTCTTAATGATGGAACAGGCGAATGCCCGTAAATGCCATGGCAATGCCGTATTTGTTGCAACAGTCAATGACGATATCGTCACGGATAGAGCCGCCCGGCTGCACGATATAGGAAACGCCGCTTCTTCTGGCACGCTCAATGTTGTCATCAAACGGGAAGAATGCGTCCGAGCCCAGCGAAACATCGGTAAACTGTGCGAGCCACGCTTTCTTTTCTTCTCTTGTCAGCGGTTCGGGACGGGTTTTAAAGGTGTTCTGCCACACATCGTCGCCGATGACATCTTCGTATTCGTCCGAGATATACACATCTATCGCGTTGTCGCGGTTGGGGCGCGCAATGGTGTCAATAAAATCGAGGGCAAGCACCTTCGGGTGCTGACGCAAATGCCAAATATCCGCTTTGTTGCCCGCAAGGCGTGTGCAGTGAATACGCGACTGTTGCCCTGCGCCTACGCCTACCGTCTGGCCGTCTTTGGCATAGCAAACGGAGTTCGATTGCGTGTATTTTAAGGTGATGAGTGTAATCACCAAATCGCGCTTTGCCGATTCCGGAAGATTTTTGTTTTCGGTCACCAAATTCGTGAGCGAATTTTCGTCGATTTTCAGTTCGTTGCGCCCTTGTTCAAAGGTGATGCCGAACACATCTTTGTGCTCGACGGGGGCGGGCACATAGTTTGCATCAATTTCGACAATGTTGTATGTACCTTTGCGTTTGCCTTTGAGAATTTCGAGCGCTTCGGGTGTGTAACCGGGGGCGATGATGCCGTCGGAAACCTCGCGCGCAATCAACTTTGCGGTGGGCACATCGCACACATCGGAAAGCGCAATCCAATCGCCGAACGAGGACATTCTGTCCGCACCGCGGGCTCTCGCGTATGCACAGGCAAGCGGGGAGAGTTCCAAATCGTCTACCCAATAGATTTTCTTTAAAGTGTCCGACAGCGGCAGACCGACC
>JBJEPU010000154.1:0-8347 GCA_051881395.1 Candidatus Fimenecus sp. | reverse complement strand
AACGGTATGATTTGAGCGTCCGAGCAGTCGGTTATCGTGCTCGATAAAGTCTACAAAAAGGTCAAGGACGAATTTGCGGCGCGCGGGTGCTACTTCCTCAAAAAAGCCGAACTTGAAAAGGTCCGAAAGACCATTATCATCAACGGCGCGCTGAATGCGAAAATCGTCGGGCAGTCCGCTTACAAAATTGCACAGCTTGCAGGCGTTACCGTGCCGGAAACTGCAAAAATCTTAATCGGCGAAGTCACGAGCGTGGATTTGTCCGAAGAATTTGCACACGAAAAGCTCTCTCCCGTGCTTGCGATGTATAAGGCGAAGGACTTTGAAGATGCGCTCGCAAAAGCCGAACACCTCATTGCCGACGGCGGCTACGGTCACACCTCTTCCGTGTATCTCAACGCCGTAACCGAAACAGAAAAACTTGCAGAATTCGGCGAAAGAATGAAAACCTGCCGAATTTTGGTCAACACCCCGTCTTCGCAGGGCGGTATCGGCGACCTTTACAACTTCAAATTGGCGCCGTCGCTGACTTTGGGTTGCGGCTCTTGGGGCGGCAACTCCGTTTCCGAAAATGTCGGTGTAAAACACCTTATCAATATCAAAACCGTTGCCGAAAGAAGGGAAAATATGCTTTGGTTCCGCGCACCCGAAAAGGTGTATTTCAAGAAAGGCTGTCTGCCGGTTGCGCTTGACGAGTTGAAGACCGTAATGGGCAAAAAGAAAGCGTTTATCGTCACCGACTCTTTCCTTTACAACAACGGCTACACCAAATGCATTGAGGAGAAACTCGATGAAATGGGTATTCAGCACACCTGCTTCTATGAAGTTGCACCCGACCCGACGCTTCAATGCGCCAGAAAGGGTACAGACCAAATGATGCAGTTCCAGCCCGATACGATTATCGCGGTCGGCGGCGGTTCTGCAATGGACGCGGCAAAAATTATGTGGGTGATGTACGAGCATCCCGATGTGGACTTCGCCGATATGGCTATGGACTTTATGGACATCCGTAAGCGTGTCTACACCTTCCCGAAAATGGGCGAAAAAGCCTACTTCATCGCGGTGCCCACTTCGGCAGGTACCGGCTCCGAGGTCACCCCGTTTGCGATTATTACCGATGCGGATACCGGCGTGAAATGGCCGCTTGCCGACTACGAACTGTTGCCGAATATGGCAATTGTCGACGCCGATATGATGATGAATGCCCCCAAAGGCTTGACCGCCGCTTCCGGTATCGATGCCGTGACCCACGCACTCGAAGCGTATGCGTCCATTATGGCGACCGATTACACCGACGGGCTTGCTATTCGCGCTTTGCAGATGATTTTCCAATATCTGCCCCGTGCTTACGATAACGGCGCAAATGACCCTGTTGCCCGTGAGAAAATGGGCAACGCCGCCACCATGGCAGGTATGGCGTTCGCCAATGCGTTCTTAGGTGTTTGCCACTCCATGGCGCATAAACTCGGCGCATTCCACCACTTGCCGCACGGCGTTGCAAACGCGCTGTTGATTGACAATGTTCTGCGCTTTAACGCCGCGGAAGTCCCGACCAAAATGGGCACCTTCTCGCAATATGACCACCCGCACACTTTGGCGCGTTACTGCGAAGTCGCAGACGCTTTGGGCGTAACGGGTAAGACAGACGAAGAAAAACTCGAAAATCTCATTGCGAAGATTGACGAACTCAAAGCGCATTGCGGCATCAAAAAGACCATCAAGGATTACGGCGTAGACGAGAAATACTTCCTCGAAACGCTCGATGAAATGGTCGAACAGGCGTTCAACGACCAGTGCACCGGCGCAAACCCGCGCTATCCGTTGATGTCCGAAATCAAAGAGATGTATCTCAAAGCCTATTACGGTAAATAAGAGGAGGAATTGGTATGAAACTCGAAAAAGTCATTGCAGTCAGAACTTCCAAAACCGTTTATAAAGACGGTGACCGTGCAATTAAGGTTTTTGATGAAGACTATAAAAAGTCCGACATTTTGAACGAAGCACTCAATCAGGCGCGCGTGGAGGAAACGGGCTTACCGATTCCGAAGTTGTTGGAAGTCGGCGTTGTAGACGGCAAATGGGCGATTGCCTCGGAATTTATCAAAGGCAAAACCCTCGGCCGCTTGATGGAGGAAAATCCCGACAAACTCGACGAATACCTCAATTTGTTTGTGGATATTCAACTGCAAATCCACAGCCAAAAAGCGCCGCTGCTCAATAAATTAAAAGACAAAATGAACCGCAAAATTTCCGAAACCGATTTGGACGCGACCACGCGCTATGAGTTGCATACCCGCTTAGAGGGTATGCCCAAGCACAACAAGGTTTGCCACGGCGATTTCCGCCCGAGCAATGTCATTGTCGGTGAGGACGGCGTGAATTACATTATCGACTGGTCGCACGCCACGCAGGGCAACGCCTCCGCAGATGCGGCAAGAACCTATCTGTGCTTCTATTTGAAGGGCGAAACCGAAACCGCCGAGAAATATCTCGACCTGTTCTGCGAAAAGAGCGATACCGCGAAGCAGTATGTGCAGAAATGGTTGCCGATTGTCGCCGCTTCACAGAGCGTCAAGCGCAAACCCGAAGAAAAAGAATTGCTTACCCGTTGGCTCGACGTTGTCGATTACGAATAATTTTTCAAAAAAATCAGAAGGAGACTTTGCAATGAAAGTTACAGTTTGCATCGGAAGTTCATGCCATTTGAAAGGCTCGCGCCAAATTGTGGAACGCTTGCAGGCGCTGGTTGCCGAAAATGATTTGAAAGAAAAGGTAGAGCTCAGCGGCAAATTCTGCATGGGCAACTGCCAAAACGGCGTCAGCGTTACGGTTGACGATGAGCTGTTCTCGGTTTCTCCCGAAACGGTAGACGAATTTTTCCAAACCAACATTTTAGCAAAGGTCTGATTTCTCTCGGCAGCGTGCGGCAGGTTTCCCGCGCGCTGTCGGTTGTTTTATGTTGTGGGAAAATTCTGCCCATTCGGAGGAACAACTATGGCAAATTACATTAAACTGAAAAAATCCAACTGCAAAAACTGCTATAAATGCATTCGCAACTGCCCTGTGAAATCCATCAGCTTTTCGGGCACGCAGGCGCAGATTGTCGAGGATGAGTGCGTGCTGTGCGGCATGTGTTTTGTCGCCTGTCCGCAAAATGCCAAGGAAATCCGCAACGATGTCGAAAGCGCCAAAGCGTTGCTCAAAGGTGACGCGCCCGTCTATGTCAGCATTGCGCCGTCTTTTGCGGCGAATTACGAGGGCGTCAGTATGGCGTCTATGCGCAAAGCGCTTACGGATTTGGGCTTTGCAGGGGCGGAGGAAACCGCCATCGGCGCAACTGTGGTCAAAAATGAATATGACCGTATGGTCAATCTCTCACAGCAGGATGTCATTATCGGCACTTGCTGTCACACGGTCAATTTGCTTATCCAAAAGCATTTCACCGAGGCGCTCCCGTATCTTGCGAAAGTGCAGTCGCCGATGCAGGTGCATTGCGAACTGCTCAAAAAAGAGCACCCCGGCGCAAAGACGGTGTTTATCGGCCCGTGCATTTCCAAAAAAGCCGAGGGTGAGGATTACGAAGGCATTGTCGACTGCGTTTTAACCTTTGAAGAATTAGACGATTGGATGCAGGCGGAAAATGTCACCTTTGAACCGTTGGAAGATACCGACGGCAAGGCGGGCAAAGCGCGCTTTTTCCCGACTTCGGGCGGCATTTTAAAGTCGATGCTTTGCGAAAACAACGATTACAGTTATCTTGCGGTAGACGGTATGTCCTCGTGCATTCACGCCATTAAAGATATTATCGACGGCAATATTCACCATTGCTTTATCGAAATGTCCGCGTGCCCCGGCAGTTGTATCGGCGGCCCTGCCATGAACAAGAGCCACCGCGCACCCGTCAAGGGCTATATGGCGGTGGAAAAATTCGCAAAACAGGCAAACGGCGGCGATTTCGAGGTCGAACAGCCCGACAGCGCGGATATTTCCAAAAACCTGATTTATTTAAAGAAAGACAAACCCAAAGCGGGCAGCCGTGCGATTGAAGAAATCTTACATAAAATGGGCAAAATGCGCCCCGAGGACGAGTTAAACTGCGGCTCCTGCGGGTACAATACCTGCCGCGAAAAAGCGCAGGCGGTTTTGGACGGCAAAGCGGATTTGTCAATGTGCCTGCCGTTCTTAAAAGATAAAGCGGAAACTTTCTCCGACAACATCATTCACAACACGCCCAACGGCATTCTCATTCTGAATGAAGAAATGGAAGTCCAGCAGATTAACGCCGCCGCGCGTAAAATTCTCAATATTCGCAATCAAAACGATGTGTTGGGCGAGCCCGTTGTGCGGATTATGGAACCGTTTGATTTTATTGAGGTGCTTTCAAGCGGTATCGGTATTCACGACAAGCGCGTGTACCTCGCCGAATACAACAAATATGTTGAGGAAACCATCATCTACGACCGTATGTATCACATTCTGATGTGCATTATGCGTGATATTACGGCGGAGGAAGAGGAAAAGGCGAAAAAAGAGGAAATGAGCCGCCACACGATTGAAGTGACTGACAAAGTCATTGAAAAGCAAATGCGTATCGTGCAGGAGATTGCCTCTTTGCTTGGCGAAACCACGGCGGAAACCAAAATCGCTCTGACCAATCTCAAGGAGTCGCTGAAAGATGAATAACTTATGTACCGACATCGGCTATCAAAGCGTTAACAAATTCGGCGAACAACTTTGCGGCGACAGGGTAGAGATGGTTGACCAAGGCGGCGACAATTATGTAGTTGTGCTGGCGGACGGGCTCGGCAGCGGCGTAAAAGCCAACATTCTTTCCACGCTGACCTCGAAAATCATTTCCACCATGATGGCAAACGGGATGAGCCTCGAAAACTGCGTGGAAACGATTGCCGCAACCTTACCGATTTGCGAAGTGCGCAAGGTAGCTTATTCCACATTTACCATTGTTCGCACCATTGACAACCGCGAGGCGGAAATTATACAATATGATAACCCACAGCTCATTATGCTGCGGGACGGCAAAAATTACGATTACCCGAAAACCGCTATGGAAATCGGCGGCAAAATGATTTACAAAACCAAAGTCGATTTGCGCCAAAACGATTTTCTGGTGTTCACAAGCGACGGCGCGATTTGGGCGGGCGTCGGCACATCGATGAATTTCGGTTGGGAACGCGACCAAATTATTGAATTTTTGGAAAAAATGTACAATCCGGAATTTACGGCAAAAACGATGTCCGCACTGCTTTTAGACGAGTGTTGCCGTCTGTACGGCGGCAAACCCGGCGACGACACCACCGTTTGCACTGTAAAAATCCGCGAACGTAAAAGCGTCAATTTGATGTTAGGTCCCCCGCGTGACCCGAAAGATGTCAACAAAATGATGTCGCTGTTTTTCGCAAAAGAGGGCAAGCATATTGTCTGCGGCGGCACAACTTCCACGCTTGCGGGCGAATTTTTGGGCAAACCCGTCGAAACGCTTTTGGACTATTTCGACCCTGAAATCCCGCCGATTGCCAAAATCGAGGGCGTGGATTTGGTCACCGAAGGCGTTATCACATTAAGCCGCGTACTTGAACAGGCGAAATCCTACCACGAAGCGGACGCGATTTATGCCGATTGGAATGTCAAGCAGGACGGCGCTTCCTTAATTTCGCGTTTGCTGTTTGAGGAGGCAACCGACATCAATTTCTTTGTCGGCAGGGCGATTAACCCCGCCCACCAAAACCCGAATTTGCCCATTACCTTTAACATCAAAATGCATTTGGTGGAGGAATTGTCGGAGCTTTTGAAAAATATGGGTAAGCGCGTGAAGGTCAGTTATTTTTAAAGGAGAACGGATATGGGAAAAGAAGGAAGAAAATTTGACACCAAAATCCAGTATCTGAAATATAAGGTACTGCGCGAAGTGGCGAGAATTGCGTTCGAGGGAGACGAATTTGAGCTTGCCAACAGCTTTAACGATATTGCAAAGGT
This sequence comes from Candidatus Fimenecus sp., assembly GCA_051881395.1. Taxonomy (GTDB): domain Bacteria; phylum Bacillota; class Clostridia; order Oscillospirales; family Acutalibacteraceae; genus Fimenecus. The sequence goes on along the minus strand of JBJEPU010000154.1, from coordinate 2,353 downwards.
CGTTGCGCCAGGTCCCAAAGCGACGATGCGTTGCTGTATTTATAAAGAACGCGCCATCATTGCCGAGCGCATCAAAATGGCGTGCGGCGGCGATAAAACCAACCCCAATGTGATTGAGGTGATTGACATTGCCTGCGACGAATGTCCGGCTTCCGGCTATCAGGTTTCGCAGGATTGCCGCGGCTGTATTGCCCACCGCTGTGAAGATGTCTGCAAGCGCGATGCGATTACCTTTGATGAAAACCAAAAAGCGCATATTGATAAATCCAAATGCGTAGATTGCGGCGCGTGCGCCAAGGTGTGCCCGTATTCTGCGATTTCCAACTACAAGCGCCCGTGCGAAAAAGCGTGCAAGGTCAAAGCCATTTCGATGAAAAACGATGAAATGCGCGCGGCGCATATCAACAATGATAAGTGCATTTCCTGCGGTGCGTGCGAATATATGTGCCCGTTCGGCGCGATTGTTGATAAATCGTATATTCTCGATGTCATCAGCATTCTCAAAAAGAGCGAAAAGAATACAAAATACAAAACCTACGCCGTGGTAGCCCCCTCCATTTCGAGCCAATTCACTTACGCCAAATTGGGGCAGGTGATTTCCGCGATTAAAGAATTGGGCTTTTACAGCGTGGTTGAAGCGGCGCTCGGTGCGGACATTGTTTCGTACTATGAGGCGCAGGAACTTGCCGAAAAAGGCTTTTTGACAAGCTCCTGCTGTCCTGCATTTGTCGATTATATCCACAAGAGCTTCCCGCAGCTTGCCGACAAGATTTCCCACAACCTTTCCCCGATGGCGGCGATTGCAAAGTATATCAAAGACAATGACCCCGACTGCAAAATTGTCTTTATCGGGCCTTGCACCGCCAAGAAAAAGGAAATTCAGCAAGAGCGCGTCGGCGCAGTGATTGACTCTGTTTTGACCTTTGAGGAGTTGCAGGCGCTGTTTGACAGCCGCGATATGGATTTGTCGGAACTGCCCGAAGATGTGCTGGATAACGCTTCGTACTTCGGCAGAATTTTTGCCCGCAGCGGCGGCCTTCGTGATTCCGTTGCGCAGTCCATCAAAGAGCAGAATTTGGATGTAGACTATAACCCCATTGCCTGCGACGGGATTGAGGAATGCCGTTTGGCACTTTTGAAAGCGGCAAAAGGGGTGTTGCCCAACAACTTTATTGAGGGTATGGCGTGCGTCGGCGGCTGTATCGGCGGCGCAGGCTGTTTAACCCACGAGGCACGCGACAAAGCAGAGGTCGATAAATACGGCAGAGAGGCAATGGAAAAAACCATTACCGATGCCATCAGCGTGCTGAAATAAGCGAATGAAATACACAAGAAAACCGGCAGTGCATTTTGCATTGCCGTTTTTTTGTATACTATCGGAATTTTTTGCCAATCCTTTCTGCGCAAGACGAAAAAATCTTGCAAAGAAAGGATTGAAACATATATGCAATATTTGAGAAAGAAAGAAATCCGCCGCAAATTGGAACTGTCCTTGCTTTGCGGACTGATTATCACCGTTGTATTGAGTGTTACCTCGTTCGGCGCGTCGTGCGGCAATATCCGAAACGAGGTTTTGCGTATGCATGTCATCGCAAATTCCGACAGCGAAGAAGACCAAGCCGTAAAACTCAAAGTACGCGACGCGGTACTCGCGGCAGGTAAAGATTTGTTTGACGGCTCTGTTACCGCCGCCGATGCCGAAACCGTTTTAGACAGCGAAAAACAGACCTTGCAACAAGCCGCCGAAACGGTTTTACGCGAAAACGGCTTTTCCTACGGTGTGCGTGTCGAAATCGGCAAGGATTTTTTTACTACCCGCACCTATGACGGCAAAGTCACCCTGCCCGCAGGCGAGTACGAAGCCGTGCGCGTGATTTTGGGCGAGGGAAAAGGGCAGAATTGGTGGTGCGTGATGTTCCCGCCGCTGTGTCTCCCCGCCGCCGAGGCAGAGGCGGAGATGGGCGATGTACTCCCCGAACACGAAGCGGAAATCACCGAACGCAACCCCCGTTATGAAGCACGGTTTAAAATCATAGAGCTGTTTGAAAAACTGTCTGAAAAAACGCGGGCGGAATAACGCGAACAGGCGCGTGTTTTACCTTGACTTTTCTGCGGTTTTTGTTATAATCAATTTGACAAAAATACGCGGAGGGTACAGCAAGTGTTGAAATACAATATTATTCCGAAGCCGAACCGTTACCAGTCGCTTGAAGGGGCATATACCGTTTCTTCGGGCACCGAGGTGCTTTGCGCACAGCAGTTTGTGACCGCAGGGAATTTCCTGACGGAATATTTAAAGACCAAGCCTGTCTCTGGCGAGGGCGCCATTAAGTTTCGCAAAACGGACGGGATG
>JBJEPU010000153.1:0-8351 GCA_051881395.1 Candidatus Fimenecus sp. | reverse complement strand
CACTACGCGCACAAAATACAATTTGCAGGGTAGGGCGGGGTCTTGACCCCGCCGTCAATTCACAGCGAACCTCGCGGCGGGGGCAAAATTCTCCGAATTCAGGCACCCTTTTGTCTGCTTCGCAGACATTTCCCCTAACAGGGGAATCACCCCGCCCTACCGTATAAATTCCCCCTACAAACCCCAATTTGTCATCCTGAGCGAAGCGAAGGATCTCAATTTTCCTAAAACAAAATTCCGTGGAATGAGATTCTTCGGCTGACGCCGCAGAATGACAAAAACAGGCGACAAGTGAATCGCCCCACACACAAACTAAAACCCCCGCCGCAAACTCGTTTTCCGAATTTGCGGCGGGGTGCGTTTTGCCGTTTGCCGGTTTCTTATTTTGCCAACTCAATCAGTTGAAGAACTGCGCCGGGGTCGCCTGCTACCGCTACCTTACCGGTAGTGTAGGCAATCACGGGGTTCATTTTGCCGTCCAAAATCTTCAAAAGATTGGTCGGATTTACGGTGACAACTGCTTTGTTGTCGTGGTAGTCGTACGGCTCAACATTGACTTTGCCGTCTTTTGCTTCAATGTAGAAAATGCCTTCCACATTCTTGCCGACCAAATTGACCTGAATGGCAACTGTGCCCTGAACAGAAGAAGCGTCCACATCTGCGTATTTTGCCTTTACCTTGGCAACGACCTGTTCATATGTCATTTTACATAACCGCCTTTCATAGTATTTATACTTATTTTAGCACATTTTGTGGCTTATCGCAACGCTTTTCGGTCGTGAAAAAGCCGTTTTTTTCGACACTTCTCTTTACGGTTTTGGGCAAATTCCACACAAAACCCGAAATTTTGCAAAAACCGAGAAAAGGAGTGACAAATCGGAGTTTTTGTGCTATTATATGTATTTGTATAAATATCTGTAAAGGCAGACAACTGCCGCGATGCATTTTGGAGGTATTTTTATGGCGATTGTAAAGACCGAGGCATATTTCAACTCGTCCACGGGGCGCAATAAAATCCATACCCTCATTTGGAAAGAGGAAGATTTAACCCCTGTCGGCGTATTTCAGATTGCGCACGGTATGGCGGAGCATATTGAACGCTATGACGATTTTGCGTGTTTTCTCGCCGCGAACGGTTTTGTGGTTTGCGGTAACGACCACTTAGGGCACGGCAAATCCGTCAATTCCGATGAGGATTACGGCTATTTTGACGAATACAACGGTGACAAACGCTTGGTGGACGATATGCATATCCTCACCAAAATTATGAAAAAGAAATACCCGAACCTGCCCTATTTCCTGTTTGGGCACAGTATGGGCTCTTTGTGCGCGCGCGTATATACCGCGCATTTCGGGTATGAATTAAACGGCGTCATTTACTGTGGCACGGCGGAATTGCCTGCGGCGGCGGATATTTTACAGCCCGTGTTTGCGGCGGCGTGTGAAAAATTCGGTGCCAAGGCGGACGCGCATGTGCTCGGCAATCTCTTTAACGCGGCGGGCAATCTTGCCGCGAAAGAGAAAAATGCGTCGCCCGTTGCTTGGATTAGTAAAAATAAGCAAAATCAGGAAAACTATATGAACGACCCGCTGTGCGGCTTCCCGCTTACCTTGGGTGGCTACCGCGATATGTACGCGCTCGCGTGTGAATGTGCGCAAAAGGACTGGGCGTACAAAGTCCCCGAGAATTTGCCCGTTATGATTTTCTCGGGCGCAAACGACCCCGTTGGCTTCAACGGCAAGGGGACGCTTGCCGTGGCGGACAATTTGGTGCTTGCCGGGCGTGAGCCGACGGTGATTTTATATCCCGGTGACCGCCATGAGGTCTTGTTTGAGGACGACTACGAAACCGTCTATAACGATGTGCTTTCTTGGTTGCATTCGATTTATTTGGCATAATTTAGGAGAATTCTGTGGCAAAAACAACTGTAATTTCCGAAACGGAATTGGCGTGTCAGCGCGACTACACCTTGCGCGTGCGTGAAATATTGGAAGCAAAATACCCGACTGCCCCCCCAAAAGCCTTTGTGCACACCTACGGCTGTCAGGGCAATGTGGCGGACAGCGAACGCATCATCGGGCAGCTTCTCGAAATGGGATATGTGCTTTGCGACGATTTAGCACAAGCGGATTTCATTCTTTACAACACCTGCGCGGTGCGCGAACACGCCGAAGATAGGGTGTTCGGCAATGTCGGCGCGATTAAGCGGTATAAAAAAGAAAAGCCCGATTTAATCATCGCGCTGTGCGGCTGTATGATGCAGCAAGCGCATATCCGCGACAAAATTTATCAAAGCTATCCGTTTGTGAATTTGGTGTTCGGTACGCACGCCTTACACCTTGTACCGCAACTGCTGTTCCAAACGCTCACGGGCGGCAAGCGCGTGGTCTGCGCGCCCGAAACCGACGGCGAAATCGCCGAGGGGCTTCCCGTGCACCGTGACGGCGGCGTGAAGGCGTGGCTGCCGATTATGTACGGGTGTGATAACTTCTGCACCTACTGCATTGTGCCGTATGTCCGTGCGCGCGAGCGCAGCCGTGAGCCCGAAGAGGTCCTTGCCGAGGCAAAAGAGATTATCGCAGCGGGCTACAAGGAAATCACGCTGTTGGGGCAAAATGTCAATTCCTACGGCAAGCACAACAAAAATCCGATGAATTTTGCCGCGTTATTGCGCGCCTTAAATGCATTGGACGGCGACTTTAAAATCCGCTTTATGACCTCGCACCCGAAGGATTGCACCAAGGAACTCATTGACACCATCGCCGAATGTGACAAGGTCTCAAAGCACCTGCATTTGCCGTTTCAATCGGGCAACAACCGTGTGTTAAAAGAAATGAATCGGCATTACACGCGTGAAAAATATTTGGATTTGGTATCTTACGCCAAAGAAAAAATCCCCGATTTGTCGTTGACAAGCGATGTGATTGTCGGGTTTCCGGGCGAAACCTACGAAGAATTTCAAGATACCGTTTCGCTCATTCGCGAAGTGGAATTTACTTCTCTTTTCACCTTTATTTTCTCCCCGCGCAAGGGCACAAAAGCGGCAGAAATGCCCGACCCCGTGCCGCATGAGGAGAAAACCCGTTGGTTTAAAGAGCTGTGCGACGCGCAAGAGGAAATCGCCGCCCGCCGTACAAACGATATGCTTGGTAAGACCTATACCGTGTTGGTTGAAAGCACGGCAAAAAACCAAAACGGCGCGCTGTGCGGGCGCACCGACGGCAATGTCGTCATTGAATTTGCAGGCGACGAATCCCTTATCGGCACTTACTGCCACGTGACCGTCACAGAGGTCGGCGCGTGGGTGGTGAAAGGTGAACTGCAAAAATAACCGTTATAAAATTTGCCGAACTCGGCAGAGTTTATATAAAAAATTAAAACAGACAGGAGTAAGGTATGGAACTCGAAAAATTAGCAAGAGAACTCGGCGCCGCCATTCAAAAGGACAAGGTGTATTTGGATTACGAAGCGGCGCGCAAAGCAAACGACGCGGACGAAGAACTCAACGCCTTAATGGGCAAAATCCGTTTGATTCAGCTTTCCTATCAGCAAGAGGCGGCAAAGGAAACGCCCGACGAAGCGAAAATGCAACAGTACAATCAGGAATTCCAGGGCGTTTACAATCAGATTATGGCGAACAAAAATATGCAGGCGTTTGAAGAAGCGCGTCAGGCTGTGGACGATATGATGAACTATTTGACGGGCATTCTTGCGATGTGCGTCAACGGCGAAGACCCCGCGACCTGCGACCCGCACGAACACAACTGCGGCGGCGAATGCAGCTCCTGCGGCGGTTGCCACTAATTTAAATTTGTAAAAACTTTCCAAGGCGAGGCGAAGTATGGCTGAATTATCACCGATGATGCAACAATATTTTGAAATTAAACAGGCGTATCCCGATACGCTCCTGTTCTTTCGCCTTGGGGATTTTTACGAAATGTTTTTTGACGACGCAAAAACCGCCTCGAAAGAACTCGATTTGGTGCTGACGGGGCGGGACTGCGGGCAGGAGGAACGCGCGCCGATGTGCGGCGTGCCGTTCCACAGCGCCGACAGTTATATTGCAAAACTCGTTTCGCGCGGGTACAAGGTCGCGATTTGTGAGCAACTCGAAGACCCGAAAGCGGCAAAGGGGATTGTGAAGCGCGGGGTTATCCGCGTGATTACCGCAGGCACGGTCATTGAAAGCAGTATGCTCGACGAAACCAAAAACAATTACCTTGCGTGCCTGTGTCTTTCCTTTGACCAAATGGGGCTTTGCTTTGCCGATGTTTCCACAGGCGAAGTGCACTTGACCGCATTTTCCGAAAATACCGACGAAAAAACCGTCGATGAATTGGCGCGCTTTATGCCGCGCGAGGTATTGCTCAATAAAGAGGCGGCGGCGCTCTCGGGCGTGCGCAACTTTATTACCAAAAAATTAGAAGCAACTGCCGAATTATTGGACGCAAATGCATTTGACTACGAAACGGCGTGCGAACGCGTCAAAGCGCAGTTCGGCGATCAGCAGTTTGCTTCTCTTAACGACGAAAACAAGAAAAGCGCGGTGTGCGCACTGTCCGCCGCACTTTCATACTTATATGAAACGCAGAAAAACGATTTAAACAATATCCGCACCGTGCAGTTTTATTCCGATTTGAAATATATGAAAATCGGGCTTTCCTCGCGGCGCAATCTCGAATTGACCGAAACCTTGCGCGACCGCGAAAAACGTGGTTCGCTTTTGTGGGTGCTTGACAAAACCAAAACCGCGCTCGGCAAGCGCATGCTTCGCAGTTGGGTGGAGTGCCCGCTGTATGACTGCGCGGGGATTTCCCGCCGCCACAATGCGGTGGAGGAACTGTGCCGCAACCCTGTAAAGTTGAAAGACTTAACAGAAAAATTCACCGGCATTTACGATATGGAACGCTTGATGACGCGCGTGGTTTACAATACCGCGAACGCCAAAGAATTGCTTTCCTTAAAATCCACCTTGCAAACCCTGCCCGCGATAAAAGCGGAACTCGAAAATGCCGAGTCCGCACTCTTGCGGGATATTTACCGCGATATGGATTTGTTGGAGGATATTTACACGCTTGTCAATGACGCCATTTCCGAGGACGCGCCGTTTTCGGTACGCGAGGGCGGTATGATTAACGACAATTTCAACGCCGAGCTGGACGAACTACGAGCGATTGTCAAGGGCGGGAAGGATTATCTTTCCGCACTTGAACAAAAGGAACAGGAACAAACAGGCATTAAAAAACTGAAAATCGGCTACAATCGCGTGTTCGGCTATTATTATGAAGTTTCCAATTCCTTTAAGGCGCTTGTGCCCGATACTTATATCCGTAAGCAGACCTTAACAAATTGTGAGCGGTATATCACCGAAGAACTGAAAGAATTAGAAAGCAAAGTTTTGGGTGCGCAGGAGCGCATTATTTCGCTGGAATACGAAGTGTTCTGCGCGGTGCGTAAAAAGATTGCCGCCGAGTATGACCGCACCCGCCGCACGGCGCGCGCCATTGCCACGCTCGATACGCTTTGCTCCCTTGCGAATGTCGCGCTCGCCAATCACTATACCCGCCCCGAAATCAACGATTCGGGTGTGATTTCCATTACCGAGGGCAGGCACCCCGTGGTCGAGAAAATGCTGGACGGCGTGCCGTTTGTGCCGAATGACACCGTACTCGACTGCAAAGACAACCGCATTGCGATTATCACAGGCCCCAATATGGCGGGGAAATCCACCTATATGCGCCAAGTCGCGATTATCGTTTTGATGGCGCAAATGGGGAGCTTTGTCCCCGCAAAATCCGCGTCCATAGGCCTTTGCGACAGTATTTTCACCCGTGTCGGCGCGTCCGACGATTTGGCAAGCGGACAGTCTACCTTTATGGTAGAAATGCGCGAGGTCGCCGAGATTTTGGAAAATGCCACGGACAAAAGCCTGATTATTTTGGACGAAATCGGACGCGGTACTTCGACCTATGACGGTATGAGCATCGCCCGCGCGGTGCTCGAATATGTTGCCGACCGCAAAAAGTTAGGCGCGAAAACCCTGTTTGCCACGCATTATCACGAATTGACAGAACTTGAAAATCATATTGACGGCGTGAAAAATTATAATATCGCCGTCAAAAAACGTGGCGAGGAGATTACTTTCCTGCGGCGGATTGTCCGCGGCGGTGCGGACGGCAGTTACGGCATTGATGTGGCAAAGCTCGCGGGCGTACCCGAAACGGTGGTGCGCCGTGCGCGTGTGATATTAAAAGCCTTGGAAGCCTCTGCCGCCGAACAGCCTTTGCCGACGGCGAATATTCCCGAGAAGGAAGAACCCGAAGAAGAACTGCAAGTCAGTTTTGCAAGCGCAAAAGAGCAGGGGATTTTAGAGCGTTTGCAGACGCTCGATGTCAATACCCTCACACCGATTGAGGCGATGTCCGTTTTGTACGAACTTGTCAACGAAGCAAAACAGTAAAGGAAAACAACTTTACATACAGTTTTTGAAAAAGGAGGTGCCCGCCGTGGCGAAAATCCATAAATTACCGCGTGAAATCGCACAGTTGATTGCCGCGGGCGAGGTGGTGGAACGCCCCGCCTCCGTTGTGAAAGAATTGCTTGAAAATGCTGTGGACGCGGGCGCGTCCGAAATTACTTTGGAAATTCAAAACGGCGGCATACGGTTTATCCGTGTGACGGACAACGGTTGCGGCATTGCGCGCGACGATGTGCCGACGGCGTTTTTAAGCCACGCGACCAGTAAAATTCAAAAAGCAGACGATTTGGACGCAATTTTTACCCTCGGCTTTCGCGGGGAGGCGCTTGCGTCGGTTGCCGCGGTGTCGCGCGTGGAGTTAATGACCAAAACCGTCGACGAATTTGCGGGCACGCGCGCCGTGTTAGAGGGCGGCGAACAAATTTCCGTGGAGGACGCGGGCTGTCCGAACGGCACCACGCTCATTATCCGAGATTTGTTTTACAACACCCCCGCGCGTATGAAATTTTTGAAAAGCGACCGCGCCGAAGGTTCTGCCGTCGCCTTAATTGCCGACCGCATTGCGCTTTCGCACCCCGAAATTTCGGTGCGGTTTATCAAAGAGGGTAAACAGCAAATGTGCACCCCCGGCAACGGCGATTTGCACGCCTGTATTCACGCTGTGTACGGTAGGGAGTTTGCCGAAACACTTTTGCCGGTGGAATACAACTTAAACGGCATTGCGGTGCGCGGATTTGTTTCCAAGCCGTTTTGCTCGCGCGGCTCCAATTCCATGCAGCACTTTTTCGTCAACAACCGCTATATCAAATCCCGTTCGGGCGCGGCGGCGTTAAACGAAGCCTATAAAAATGCCGTGATGGTCGGCAAATACCCCGCCTGTGTGCTGTTTTTGGAAGTACAGCCGTCGGCGGTCGATGTCAATGTGCACCCCGCCAAAACCGAGGTGCGCTTTTCCAATGAAAAAGCCGTATTTGACGCGATTTATTATGCGGTGAAAAATACGCTGTCCGCGGACCGTTCCCGCCCTGCGGCGGTATTGTCCCACACGCCTGCCACGACTTCCCGCCCCGAAAAAAGCGTCCTGCGAAAAGTCGAACCCACGGCGGTGCAAATCGAATTAGAGGATATTCCTGCGCCGCCCGCGCAAGAATCTGTCAAGCATAACGACTTTACAACTATAAATTCGCCCACCAACGCTGAAAAACCTGCAAAACGCGAAATTGAGGCGTTTCGGCAGGTGCTAAACGATACAAAAGAAATTTACGAAAGCGAAGAACTGCCCGACCTCTCGGTGCGCACTTCGGCAGAGCCCGCAAAAAACGAGACAGAAACAGCGGCGAAAGCAGATGCAATGCCTATGCCGACTGCATCTGCCGCACCGTCGGCACAAGCTCCTGTTTCGCCTGTGGACGCACAAGCCGTACAACCGAAAAAAGCACCCGAATTCCGCCTGATCGGCGAGGCGTTCAAGGCGTTTATTTTCGTCGAGTGTGACGGCAAACTCTTGATTATCGACAAACACGCCGCGCACGAGCGAATGCTGTTTGACGCGCTCAAAAAAGACAACGGCAAACAGGGCGCGCAGTTGTTGCTCTCTCCCGTTACGGTGACGCTTTCCAAAGACGAATACGCCGTGCTCTGTGAAAACATGCAGGTGTTAAATGACGCGGGATTTGACGCCGAGGATTTCGGCGAGGGTGCGGTGCGCGTACGCGCGTGCCCGTTAAATCTCGAAAAAGAGGATATCACCGTTTTAGTGACCGAAATTGCGGGGTATTTGCTCAAAAACCGCCGTGAAGTGCTGTCGGAAAAACTCGATTGGATTTATCATTCTTTGGCGTGCCGCGCCGCGATTAAAGCAGGCAACGATAC
>JBJEPU010000152.1:0-1651 GCA_051881395.1 Candidatus Fimenecus sp. | reverse complement strand
TCTTCAATGCCCTCTAACTTCTCTATCATACCTGTTCGTCATCTTTCCGTTGGATTTTTTTGATGTTTTTTTCGATTTTCACGCGCGGCACCATCACTTCTCTGCCGCAGTTTTGACACCGCAGACGAAAATCCATACCGACGCGCAAAACCAAAAATGTTTTGTTGCCGCAGGGGTGCGGCTTTTTCATTTCCAAAATATCGCCGACGCGCACATCCACAAAAAACACCTCTTTTGAAAAAATCAGCGTACCGAAAACGGGTAAGCTGAAATCGATATCGGTTTAGCCCATAGAGAAAATGCCGTAAGTGAAAAACGACATAATCAAGCCCGCAATGAACACGCCCAGCGCGATAATCGGGAGCGAGCGTTTCATATCAATGTCCAACAGCGCCGCCATTAAAGCGCCCGTCCAGCCGCCCGTGCCGGGAAGCGGAATGGCGACAAACAGCAACAGCCCCCAAGATTTGTAGCGGAGCACCTTGTCTTTGTTCCGTTCGGTTTTGCCTTCTAATTTTACAATGATTTTTTCAAAAAATTTAAACCGCCGCAGAAACTCGAATATTTTTTTGATAAACAAAATAATAAACGGAATGGGCAGCATATTGCCGATATAGCAAATCACAAACGCCTTTAAAAACGGCATTTCCAACAGCCGTGCGGCAATCATACCGCCGCGGCACTCCAAAATCGGCAGCAGTGAAATCACGAATGCCGTCAGTTCCGGCGGGATTTTGTCCTGAAACAGCTCCACAAGGGCTTGGGCAAGGGTTTCAGCCATAGCGGTTCTCCTTTATTCTGCATATAAATTGTGTTCGTCCATATACGCCTTTGCGCGGGTGAGAATGCTTTTGTCGTTCTCGTAATTGAGGGTGTTTAAGCACGCGTCATACCCGAGCCAAATGTAATCCTCGATTTCGCTTTGCTGAATGACGGTTTGCGTGTCGGCGGTGGTCGCCAAGAAAATCAACACGGTTTTGTCAATCCGCCCTTGAATGATATAATTGGATTTCGCCTTGAAATCGGGGAAAATCGAAATGTGCAGGCCCGTTTCTTCGAGCACCTCGCGCGTGGCGGTCTGCTCGTCGGTCTCGCCTTCCTCCACATGGCCTTTCGGGAAGCCCCAATGGGCACTGCGCTTGTTTTTAATCAGCAAAAAGCGCTTTTCGCCGTTAATATCGCGGAACACCACCGCGCCGCACGAGCGCTCATAAAAGCATTCTATGGAAACACCGCGGCCTTTATGCATAAAGCTGACGGCAGGCGCAATATCGTGAATAATATAGTGCTTGGATTTCGGTGCAACAACCAGATACACGGCATGACGCTTTTTATCTTTAATGACTGCTGTGACGCGGCCGTCAAAATTGCGCACGGGGTGGTCCACCCCCAAAATGTACGCGCCCGCAACGGGCGAATGCGGCAAAAGCCCGCTTTCAACGACGCCGTAATTCAGCAGATACTTCACGCCGGTATCACGGTCAAAGCGCCCGATGGGTTTGGTAACCCGCACTCTGACAAATTTACCCAGCATCTGTTGTACGACTCCTTACAACGCAGGAAACGAGCATTTTGCCCGTCTGCAAAGATAATCTGCCTTTTATTATACAAGGAAACGCCGCCTGTTGCAAGAGGGAATTTGCGCGCAATC
>JBJEPU010000151.1:0-8448 GCA_051881395.1 Candidatus Fimenecus sp. | reverse complement strand
GGAAGACGGCAAACTCTTTTCGATTATGAACGGCGGATTTTCTTTTTCGACGCTCCAAAAATACGGATGGAATAAAGAGGGCTCCTACACGGCGATTGACTCTGCGGGCGAACGATTTTTAATCGGGTGTGCCGACGGCTCGCTGATTATTTTGGAAAAAGACACGAACGGCGAGTATGTACCGCACTTAACACAAACCGAGCTTGCCACGGTATCTCATATCAGTCATGATGCAGAAAATAATTTCCACATCATTTCACAAGACGGTTGGGGCATTTTGTTTGCCGACGGCACCTATGCCTGTATGCAAAAAAGCGGCGTTGAGGGCCTTTCTGCCTTTTGTTGTGATTTTCAGGGCAATTTTTGGCTGGGCACGCGGCAAAACGGCGCGGTGAAAATCTCTAAAACCGATTGCCGAAATTGGAATGTGTTGCATGAACAGCCGTCCTTTTCCGCGCTGTCCTTTTTACAATATGATACATTTGCTTGCGTGGGGACAACCGAAGGGCTTTTGATGCTGGACACCCGCACGGACGTCCAAGTCGAGAATGCGTTGACACGCGCGACGGCGGGGCAGTCGGTGCAATATTTGCTTGCCGACCGCAACGGTGCGCTTTGGGCCGCCGCAGGGAGTACTTTGTACCAACTGCAAAAATCGGGTATATTACAGACCTTTTCCGCGAAAAACGGCTTGCCTGCCTACACCATTCGGGTGCTTTCGGAATTGGAAAACGGCGATATTGCCGTCGGCACGGACAACGGCCTGTGCCTGCTTCGGGAGAATCGCGTGTTACACACCTTGGATGCCGCAACCGGAATGCTCGGCCGCGTCAGCGCACTTTTGCAAGGGCCGGACGGAACGCTGTTGATCGGGACGGTCGGAAACGGCGTATACAGCATCACAAAAGACGGCGGTGTGCAAGCGTACAGCACCGAAGCGGGGCTTCCCGCGGGCAAGGTTGCCTGTATGGTGCGCGACCCTTCTGTGGCAGACCGTATTTGGTTCAGCATCGGCTCCGAGCTTTTGTACCAAGACAGCGCGCGTGCGGCCATGCGATTTTCAGGGCTGAATTTGGCAGGGGAAATTACGGATTTGTTTTTCACTGACGAAGCCCTTTGGGTCATTACCACAAACGGTGCCGCAGTTGTCCGCAAAGCGGATATGTTTACGCAATCCGACACCTTGCCGTATGAAACCGTCGGCAAGCGGCAGGGTATTTTGGCGGCTTTGGACGCCGATTCGCAAAATTTTGCGGATGAAAACGGAATTTTATACCTTTGTACCGGCAACGGTGTCAATCAAATTGACACAAAAACCTATCAAAGCCGTACACCGATTCCGCGGATTTTGTTTTACACCGCGCAAAGCGGAAAAAATACGGTTGCTTTACGCGACGGTATCACTGTGCCGGGAACGGAGAGCACCGTACAGCTTTGCTTTACGGCAATTACCTTCGGCAGTACGGCGGATTTCTATTTGGAGTATAAATTGGAGGGTGTGGACGCGGACTATACACGCGTCACGCCCGCCGCGGAAATTCGCGTGAATTACAATCATCTGCCGTACGGCAACTATACGTTTTCCGTGCGCGCGGTCGATAAAAACGGCGCACTGCTCGGCGAAAGCACATCGGTGACCTTCCAAAAAGCAGAAAGCAACAACGAGCGAGTTGTATTCTGGCTCGCCGTTACTGCCGCGGCGGCGATTGTGGTCGGCGGCGGGGTGCTGTTGGGGATGGCGATACACAACGCGGTGTTGAAACGGCGGCAAAAACGCTATCGGGACATTACGCGGCAGTCCATTTCCGCAATTGTCAATACAGTGGACGCGAAAGACCCATACACGCGCGGGCATTCTGACCGCGTGGCAAAATATGCGGCGGAAATTGCACGGCGCTACGGGTTAAAGCCTCTGAAAGTATCGGATATTTACTATTCGGCGTTGCTGCACGACATCGGCAAAATCGGTATTCCCGATGAAATTTTGAAGAAGCCCGGCAAGCTGACCAAAGAGGAATATGAAATTATCAAGACGCACGCCGCCATCGGCGCGGATATTGTAAAGGACATTTCGGCGATTCCGCACATTCGCCGCGGGATTCATGACCACCATGAGCGCTACGACGGCAACGGGTATCCCCGCGGCTTGCGTGGCAACAGCATCAGCTTGGAGGGCCGTATTATCGGTATGGCGGACGCTTACGATGCGATGGCAAGTGCGCGCGGATACAGCGCCCCGCATACGAAAGATTACATTACGGCGGAAATCCGCGAGGGGCGGGGCAAGCAATTTGACCCGAAAATTGCGGACATCGTTTTGCAAATGATGGAAGAAGGCTTTTTTGATACCTTTGCCGTACAAGCGGAAGAACCGGCGTTGGACGCACCGCCCGTAACGCCGCCGACCGCATGACACAAGCGCATAAAACACACCCCCGAAACGCAGAATTTGCATTTCGGGGGGTTAATTTTATGTACTCGCAGAGGTAAATTGGGGTTTGTGGAGGTCGAACGCATTACATTTTGTGCGTAGGGGTCGGTGAGATTCCCCTGTAAGGGGAAATGTCGCGTAGCGACAAAGGGGTAATGGCGCAGCCGTAACTCGACGACCCGAAAATAAATGAATAATGAATGATGAATAATGAAAAATGAAAAATTGTAGGGAACGGTCTTGACCGTTCCGATTAAAAAATAAAAATGCAATGCGAGCGTAGGGGGCACCGACTCGGCGCCCCGTTGTAGGGGCGGAGACCCGCCCTACCCTATAAAATGTATTTCGTGCGTAGGGAACAACCTCAGTGTTGTTCCGCAGAATTACATCAAAATCCACGGGCGGCCGAGGTCGACCGCCCCTACAATTAGATATACAAATCCAATTTTACCGCATTTATTCCGCAAAATAGGTTTTATATAAGGCATGCAATTCTGCTTCGGTGACATAGGCAGACAGCGCGCCGACTGCCGTGACCGCTTTGCCGCCCGTAATGTTGCCGTAGGCAATACAGGTGGCAAGCGGCGCGTCGTGCATAAGGCCGTAAATAAAGCCCGCCAAAAAGGCGTCTCCCGCGCCTGTCGAATCGGCGTTTTTGAACTCCGAAACGCTTTTTACAAAGAATTGCTGACCGTTTTCACTGCCGATACACCCGTCCTTGTCCACCTTGACAACCACCTTGTCGAAATAGGTGTGCAGACGCTCTGCGGCGCGCTCGGGTGTCGTCTCCCCCGTGATTTGCAGGGCCTCTTTGCGGTTGGGGGTGTAATAGTCGGCAATTTCCAAGTATTTGCCGTAGGTGTCAAACGATAAATTTTCGTCCCAGCCCGTGTCCAGCACCAGAATACTGCCCTCGGCTTTTAACTGCTCGTACACAGGCAGAAAGCCGCCCGCTTGCATCAAAACCACTTTTGCGCCCGTCGCCGTTTGATAAAAGGTCTCTAATGCTTCGTCACTCGGCGAAATGCTCCCTTTGCCGTAGGTGAAAAAGGTGCGGTCCTCGGGCAAAATGATTGCCGAAGTGATGTTTAACGGAATTTTGTCGCCCGTATACAAATTGATGGGCGCAACGCTGTTTTCCTGAAATTTTTCTTGGGCAAAACGGGAGAACATATCGTCGCCAAGCTCTGTCGCAATGCGTGCTTCAATCCCTAAACGCCCCAAATTGATGAGCGTGGCGGGCACACCGCCGCCGAGCTGTAACGAAAAATCGTCACAATAGATTTCTTCGCCGAGCTTCGGCAACCGCGGAAAGCCCTTATACAGCAAATCCACATTGGTGCTCCCTGCGCCTGCAACAAATGCACTCATTTCCAACCCTCCGTGTAGTCTTTGTTATGCTCGATATATGCCGAAACCAACTGCCTTGCAAGCGAATAGCTGTTGACCAGCGGGTGGAGCGTCAGTGCATCCACCGCCGCCGAAACGCTTTTTTCGCGTATGGCAAGGCTTGCAAGCCGTTCGTAGTTTTTCACGCGGCGAATGAGCTCTAAATTTTGCGCGTCCACCTGCGGGAATTTGTGCGGAACGGCTTCACCGTTTTGAATGTCGCAGGTGATTTCCACCACATCTGTGTCGAAAAGACCGTCGATTGCACCACCGTTCGGCACGCACAAAATCATCGAGCCGCATTCCTGTCGTTGCGTCAATTCAATAAACCGTAGGGCAACGCCCGCATACCCGCCGTCATCCTTGCCAAAAATGTCAAATTTCCAAGGGCTTTCGCGGCGTACGCCCGTTTCTGCCGCCATATAGTTGTTTTCGCGCTCACCGTAATGCTTTTCAAAAATCGCAAGCGCCTTGTCAAAGTCTTTTTCCATATCCAAATCGCGCAGTGCCGCCGTCATACGGCGGTTGATGTCGGCAATTTGCTCGCCGCGCGTCTGTGGTGCATTTAAAATATTTGCCACCGCCTGCTCGCGGTAGTAAAAATAATATAAATACTCGTTCAAAATCGCTCCGCGCGCTTGTAAAAGCGACGGCTCAAAATACCGCATATCCGTCTGCTTGTAAGCCTCGGGGTTGTTTATCAGGTCTTGCGTAATGTCTTTTCCGTTTAAAGCGACCGACGAAAAATAGGAGAGATGATTTAAGCCGTATACCTCGCCTGCGGCACTGCCCTCGGGCGCGCCGTACAGCTTTTCAAACGAGCGAAGCATACCCGACGGCGCGTCGCAAATGCCGTATGTAAAATCGTACCCCATATCGCGAAGGGTTTGGCTGACCACGCCCGCGGGGTTGGTGAAATTAAACACCTTGCAGTTCGGCTTCGCAAAGCGTTTTACCTGTTCGCAGTAGTCTTGCAGTGCCGAAACCGAGCGCATCGCAAACGAAAAGCCTGCCGCACCCGTGGTCTCCTGCCCCAAAAGCCCCAAATCAAGGGCAATGCGTTCATCACGCACGCGCATATCGTCGCCGCCCGGGCGAATAGTCGTAATCACATAATCCGCGTCTTTGAGCGCTTCGCGGCTGTCCGCGGTCAGTGAAAAGTGCAAAGACGGGCAAATGCGCTTGGCGGTTTCTTTGGCGAGCGTGCCGTAAATGCGCAGTTTTTCGGGGTCGTTATCCATAAAGACAAGTTCTTGGATTTCTAAATCCCTTGCGCGGGCGGCAAGACTGCGCGCCAAAAACAGCGAGCGCACCCCACCGCCGCCTAAAACGGCTAATTTCATACTATCCCACCTTTTCGATTTTTCAGCTCAGTTCACAACATTTTGCGGATGTCCCGCAAAATAGGCTTTGAAATTTTCCTGCAAAACAGAAATAAGCCGCGCCCGCGTTTCATACCCCGCCCACGCAATGTGCGGGGTAATTAGGCAGTTTTTCGCCGTCAACAGCGGATTGTCGGCTTCGGGCGGCTCTACGGTGAGCACATCTAACCCCGCACCCGCAATCTTGCCGCTGTTTAACGCGTCTGCGAGCGCGTGGTCGTCTACCACAGGCCCGCGCGAGGTATTGATAAGATAGGCGGTTTTTTGCATTTTGGAGAGGAATTCCGCGTTCACAAGCCCTTCGGTGTTCGCGTTTAAGGGGCAGTGGAGCGTGATGAAATCCGCTTTCTGCGCGATTTCGTCCGTGCTCGCCCAACGGAAGTTTTTACGCGAACTTTGGT
Source organism: Candidatus Fimenecus sp. (assembly GCA_051881395.1). Taxonomy (GTDB): domain Bacteria; phylum Bacillota; class Clostridia; order Oscillospirales; family Acutalibacteraceae; genus Fimenecus. Next base: position 2,845 of record JBJEPU010000151.1, on the reverse strand, counting down.
CGGTTTCGTGCCCTGAGGACGCGAGAATTTGCATCTCAAACGCTTCGGCAATGTCCGCCACACGCTGTCCGATTTTGCCGAAACCGATAATCCCGAGCGTTTTACCCGCGAGTTCTTGGAGCGGTGTTTTCCAAAAGCAAAAATCGGGGCAGGCAGTCCATTCGCCCGCGTGTACGGCTTCGCTGTGCACGGCAACGGCATTGGTAAACGCCGTGATAAACGAAAAGACAAGCTGTGCCACCGCACCCGTGGAATAGGCGGGAATATTGCAAAGCGGAATGCCCTTTTGCCGCAAATAGGCGCCGTCGGCAATGTTGAAGCCCGTGGACAAAAGTGCGACGAGTTTTAAATGCGGCATACCGTCAATCTCCGCTTTTTCGAGCGGCGTTTTGTTGGTGATCACAATATCCGCGTCTTTACAGCGCGGCACGATTTGTGCGCGCGGGGTGCGGTCATATACGGTCACCTCGCCGTACTGCCCGAGCCAATCCCACGAAAGGTCGCCGGGATTTGTTGTAAAGGCGTCTAAAATCACGATTTTCATCGAAAGCTCTCCTTTTATGCAACATTTGATTTGTATATTGTACCATAATTTTTCAAACCATAACAGCAAAACGGAGAAATTTTTTTGTTTTTCCATAATTTGTTGACCTCGCGCCCGTTTTGTTATACAATTAACATAGATTTGTGCGCGCTCGACCTTCCAAAAAGTGCGCATATGTGAATTTCGGAAAGGGCGGTGGTACGCTTTGGCACACAAAAAGAACAACCGAAGAAGGTTACTCAATTTCCTCGGCTGTGTATTGCTGATTTTGGCACTAATCCTGTTTTGTGTAGCGTTGCTGTTCCAAGACCCGACCTTTGTAGAGCATTACGATGAGATCATGCGTCGGCTTGCGGAATTTGAGTATTCCGTGGCAACGCTTCCGTACCGCGGGCTTGTGATTGTCGCCATATTGCTCATTTACCTTTCCAAATCCTTTGTGCCGTTGCCGATTTCCGCCGTTTGCGTGATTGCCGGTATGGCGTTCCCGTTGCCGTATGCGGTGCTTATCAACATTGTCGGGTTTTCGCTTTTGTGTATCATCAAATATTTTTGGGGCAAACATATCGGCGGGGGACTTGTGCATAAACTCCTGTTGAAAAGCGAGGACATCGAACGGATTTTGGAAAAGGCGGACGACAAGGCGAAAGGCGCGTTGCTTGTGGGTTTTCGGCTTGTGCCGAGTTTCCCGATTAACACGATAAGCCAAGTGTACGGCGCGATGCGATATGACTTGAAATGGTATATGTTGCTGTCAGTTGCGGGCTTTTTGCCGAAACTCGTTTCGTACAGCGTCATCGGTCGCAATGTATACGACCCGTTCTCCATGGCGTTTATTTTGCCGTTTGTTATCCTGTTCACGATTTCGGGCCTGTCGCTGTTCGGCGTGAACAAGATGATTGACATATACAACAATACTTTTAAAAAAGATAACAGTATAAAAAAGAGCTGAAAGGATGTTTCACAACATGGCAAACCAACAGGAATTAAAGGCAATGCTGACAGGCGGCGCACTCGATGAAAGACTTCGTCGGGTGTATGTGACCGACGCCCAAATCAAGGCGCAATATGCGCGCTACACCGCCGTTATCGACGCATTTTCGGAGCTTTTTTCGGGCGAGCGGGAGATTCGTTTGTTCTCCGCTCCCGGCAGAACCGAGGTCGGCGGTAACCACACCGACCATAACCACGGCAGAGTGCTTGCGGCAGGCATCAATTTGGATGCGATTGCGGCGGCGGCAAAAAATGACGACAATGTGGTGCGCGTCAAAAGCGAAGGCTACCCGATGGATGTGGTGGATTTGTCCGACTTGTCGGTGCAACCGTCGGAGCTCGGGCATTCCCCGGCGCTTGTGCGCGGCGTATGCCAAGGCTTTTTGAATTACGGCTATAAAATCGGCGGCTTTGACGCGGCAACCGCGTCGCGCGTGCTGTCGGGCTCGGGGCTTTCGTCCTCGGCGGCGTATGAGGTGCTGGTGGGCACAATGCTCAACTATCTATACAACGACGGCAAAGTGGACGCGGTGACAATTGCAAAAATCGCGCAGTACGCCGAAAACGAATATTTCGGCAAGCCTTGCGGCTTAATGGACCAAACTGCTTGCTCCGTAGGCTCGTTTGTCACGATTGATTTTTGCGACCCGCAAAATCCCGAAATCGAAGAAGTCAAATTTGACTTTGCCGCCTGCGCACATGCTCTTTGCATTGTGGATACCAAGGGCAGTCACTCGGATTTGACCGACGAATACGCCTATATCCGCGAGGAAATGGAGAGCGTCGCGCAGTATTTCGGCAAAAAGGTGTTGCGCGAAGTGCCCGAAGCGGAATTCTACGGCGAAATTGCGGCGGTACGCAAACGCGTCGGCGACCGTGCGGTGTTGCGTGCGATGCATTTTTACGCGGATAACGCCCGCGTGTTAAAAGAGGTGGACGCGCTTCGGGCAGGCGATTTTGAGACCTTTAAGCAGTACATACTCGAAAGCGGCAATTCGTCGTATATGTATAACCAAAATGTGTTCTCGGTCAAAAAACCGCAGGAACAGCCCGTGTCGCTGGCGTTGGCAATATCCCAGCGCGTATTGGCGGGGCGCGGCGCGTGGCGCGTACACGGCGGCGGCTTTGCGGGTACCATTCAGGCATTTGTGCCGCTGGATTTGCTGGATACTTACAAATCCGAAATTGAGCGCGTGTTCGGCGAGGGCGCATGCTACGTGCTGTCCATTCGACCGGTCGGCGGCGCGGAAATTTAGGGTAACGGTAATCATCCGAACCCGTCAAAAATGCAGTATTAAAGCGATATTT
>JBJEPU010000150.1:0-8470 GCA_051881395.1 Candidatus Fimenecus sp. | reverse complement strand
GTATTCGGGGTGGTTGTCGGGTTTATCCTCGCCGCTGTCAAGCACAAGGAAATTATAATCCCCGTAAGCGGTTTCAAAATAAAAGCCGTCCAAGCCGAGGTAATCCGCCAGTTTTGCCGCATAACCGCCGCGTGTTTCGTGATTGCCGCGCACATAAATCACAGGCTTTGTGCCGCCCGAGACCGCGCCGCCGAATTCGACGATATTTTCAACAATTTCGTCCTCAAACATCAGCCCCGGCACAGCGTCACCGAGCAAAATCACACCGTCATAGTCGCCGACATACGAAACAGCGTCATAGGCCTTTTGCAGTCTTGTATGCCAATCGGAAACGCTCAAATAGGTCTGGGTATCTCCTGTGGGGACGGTAAAGGTATATTCTGCGGAATACACGGTTTTGCCCGAGCGCCCGCCGTAACTGCGTTCTTCCAAAATCCGCGTGGAGCCGACGCGGTAGGTGTTCCCCTCTAAATGTGTCTTCGGCACTTTAACGGTGTGGATTTTGCTGTCGCCTTTCAGTCTGCCGGCGCTTTCGTCATAGAGCGTATACGTTTCGCCGTGATAGCTATATTCCACAAAGCCCGTGCCCGTATCGTTGGTGGCAAACACCACGGCATAGTTTTCACCGCTGTCTATAACCATCGGGGCGGCAGTCATTTTATAATTGCAATACGGCAACAGTGTCCACAAGGTACTGCCCAGCACGCCGAGCACCAAAACAACCGCAATACACTTCTTTAAAGCACCTTTTTGTATTGCGGGATAAATACACAGTAAAAATGCAACAGTACAAAGTCCCAAAAAGAGCGGCAAGCCTTTCGCAAACATTTTAAGCATCACAGGGGTGGTTTCTTCCCCGGCGCCAATCAAATTGCCCAAATTGTATATAACAAAAAAGACCGCCAGCCCCTCCGAGAGGACAGTAAGGACGGAAAACACGCGGCTGTCCGAGGCAAGTTTTCCGTTTTTTTCAAGACGGTTCAGTTTTACCGTGGTTAAGGCAAGCAGAACCAGCGCTATTACGACTGACAACCCCATCAGCAACGCTGAAAGGCCGTTGAATACGGCGATGTCAACAAATACATAGTTAATGCGAAACGCATACTGCACCGCCGCCGCAAGTGCCGCAAGACATGTAAAGGTCAGCAAAACGCCGTTCTTTTTGTAAATCTGTTTTTTTGGTTTCATTGTAAGCCCTCCCTGAAAAATGAATATGGCTATTATTCAATATCAATTTTTCTGTGTTTATAATAATATGCACGGTCGTGTTCGTTGATTTCCCGCACCACGCGGCAGGGATTGCCGTATGCCACGCTGTTTTTCGGAATATCCTTGGTTACCACACTGCCCGCGCCAATGACGGAGTTTTCGCCGATGGTCACACCGGGCAAAATCACCGCGCCCGCACCAATCCAAACATTGCTTTCAATATGGACGGGGATATTAAACTGCGCCGCTTTTTTGCGCAAATTCGGCTCTATCGGATGTCCTGCCGTGGCAATCACCACATTGGGTGCAAGCATCACATTGTCGCCGATAAAAATGTCCGCATCGTCCACAAGCGTTAGATTAAAATTGGCGTACACCGCATTACCGAGGTGCGTATGGCAACCCCAATTTGCGTGCAAGGGCGGCTCAATGTAGCAATCCTCGCCGACCTCGGCAAGTAGTTCTTTCAGAATTTTTGCCCGCTTTTCTGTCTCTTTCGGGCGGGTCTGGTTATAGTCATACAACAGTTCCAAATATTCCGCCTGTTCCGCGAGCAAATCGCTGTCATCGGACAAATACAAATAGCCGTTTGCCATTCTTTCTTTTATATCCATTGTAACTCATTTTCCTTTCAACAGTTTTTCGCGTACTTTGTAGTCGGGCAAAACCGATGCCACAACCTTGTAAAAGGCAGGAGCGTGATTTTTTTCTTGGATGTGCGCGAGTTCATGCACCACCACATAATCTATCGCCTCGGGCGGGTAAAGCATCAACCGCCACGAAAAACACAGGCTGTTTTTGGCACTGCACGAACCGAACCGCGTTTTTGCCGAGGTGATTTTCACCCCTGTCGGCTGTACGCCCATTTGTTTTGCAAAATATGCCACCCGCCGCGGGATTTCGACCTCAGCGAGCGCGCGCAATTCTTGTATGCGCTTTTCGGTCAGCGCTTTTTCGGTTTCGGCACGCTTTTTCTGTCGCACAGTTGCGCGTGCAATCCACTGTTCGTGTGCCTGCACAAACCGAGCAATTTCCGCTTGCGGGTAGCCCTGCGGGGCTTTGACGAGCACCGTACAATCCGGCTGTACCTTCAGCGACAGCGTTTTGCGCTTGCCGTAAATCAATGTATACTCCATCGTGTTCCGTCCTTCCGATTTCAGTTTAACAGGAATTTACAATTCTTGCAAGCGATGTGTGCAAATTTTGAAAAAAGGCTTGAAAAACACAATATGATAGGCTAAAATAAATAGGAATAAATTGTATATTTAAGGAGATTGCGACTATGGATAAAAATTGGTTAGACAACAAAACCGTGATTGTCACAGGCGCTTCAAGCGGTATGGGCAAGGGCATTACCGAAAAGCTCATCAAAGAGCACGGTTGCACCGTTTTGGGCGTGGCAAGAAGCCAGCAGAAAATGGAAGCATTGGTAGCGGAGCTCGGCGAATATGCCGACAAGTTCTCGTATCAACTGTTTGATGTTTCCGATCGTGCAAATTGGGATAATTATTTGAACTATCTTAACGAAAACAACATTAAGCCCGACATTCTCATCAACAACGCAGGTATTTTGCCGAAGTTTGACAAATTCCAGCACTATTCGATTGAGGACATCGAAAAGGCAATGAATATCAACTTCTATTCGGCGGTGTATTCGATGCACGCGCTGTTGCCGCTTCTTTTAGAGTCACCCTCCCCCGCGATTATCAACATTGACTCCTCGGCGGCGCTGATGTCTTTGGCGGGCACTTCGGTGTATTCCGCAAGCAAAGCGGCGCTCAAATCCTTAACCGAGTCTATGCGTGAAGAACTGCGCGGCAAATGCTATGTCGGCATTGTCTGCCCCGGCTTTACCAAGACCGATATTTTCCGCAACCAAGGCTCGTCCGACGAAAAAGCACAGAAGATGCTCAATATGGTCAGCACCTCTTGCGACAGAATGGTCAAATGGATTATGAACGGCATTGGCAAACAGCACGAGCTGATGGTGTTCGGTATGGACGCGGCGTTTATGAATTACTTTGGCAGATTGTTGCCCGTACAGGGCGGCAGACTGTTCAGCGCCGTAATGAAAATGTCCAAATTACCGTTGTTTGACGGTGTGTTTAAAGAGGACTGAGCAACTTACATAACCCGATAAAACGGAACAGGGCGGTCTTTTGACCGCCCTGTTTGTTTTTGTTTTGCCTTGCCGTTTTTTTGCAGAATTTTGTTTTTTATTTTTTCTGCGGGCCGTTATAGCCGTTTGCCTCTTGGAACGCGGCGATTTTGTCGATGACGCCGAGCAATACATCGAAGCCGTCGCCGACGGTTTCCAATTCAAAGCGGTCGGCAGTATCGCGCCAAGTGTGATAATAATAGGTCAGCACCGGGTTTTGCGCCGCAAAGGTGACGGATTTCACGCCGGCTTTGGTCATCGGGGTGCTGTCACAGCCGCCGACGGGGTTATGGATACAGCCGTTCGTTTTGCTTTCAATGCCGAGCTCTTGGAATGTGTCTTTAAACATTTTTTCCATATCGGTATCAAAACGGGTAAATTGCCAATCGTCTTTGATAACGACCTCGAAATACTCTTTGTCCGCGACGGAGTCAATATTGATATTCCACGCATTTTTGAGCATATCGTCATTCTTGTGTTCTTCGGCAAACGCCATAGAGCCGCGCAAGCCTGCCTCTTCCGAGCCGCAGTTGAAATCAATGATGCGGCAATTCTTCGGCATTTTGTCGGGATTTTCTTTGAAATACTTGGTGACCGCATAGCTTAACGCACAGCCTGTGGCATTATCCATTGCCCCGCGGGAAGCGTTTTCCTCGTGCGGGTCGCCCCACATAATGACAAAGCAACTGCCGATTGCCGTAATCAGCGGCAAAAAGTGCATAACAAACAAAAAGCTTTGCAAAGAATTCGAATTCAAAGCGATATATGCCCACGCGGCGCCCGCATAATACCCTGCAAAAATGATAGACATTGCAATCGAAACGCCGATTAAGAAAAAGACGCAAATCGCACCGAAGCCGACCTTGCCGTAAGTCGCAAGAATGCCCAAAATCGGCTTGTCACGGTATTTGTATGCGTGCTCGGAGTGGCGCCAAGTCCAACTGGTGTCGGTGTGCCCCGAAAGAATAATGGTGTAATCGTATTTGCCGTCCTCGGGCAACAGCTCGCCGTATGTATTCTGTGAAATCTTCTGCGGGAAGAACATATCAAACCATTTTTTATACAAAAACACGCTGAACACAAGCCACAGCACCACGCAAACACCCGCAAGCGCCATACCGAACCAAAGCGCGCTGTTGCCGAGCGCAAAGTACACAAGGCCGCTCATCACAAGTCCAAACCAGCCTGCATACGGAATACCGCCGATAGACGAACGCGGCGAAACGGCAAATTCCTCGGTTTTCGGCTCAATGCCGATTTCGCGGAGCTTGTCGCCCATATAGCGCGCATATTTCCGTTCGCCCTCGGAGCCCGGCAAACGCGAACCGATTTTTTCGGCGGCGTCTTTGACTATGTCATAGGCGACTTCGGCGTATTTTCGGTTTTCTTCTTTCATATTTCTGCCTCCCGATATTTTCCTTTTTGAAAAATAAATAATATTCTTTATCATATTGCATTTTCCCAATGAAATCAAGTGCTTTTTCCGTATTTTATATAGTTTTATGCATAAATTTCCCAAATACGGTGCAAAACGGCAACCAAAATCCACACCAAAGCAAAATTTGTTTGATAACGGATTTTTGATTGGAATTTCGTGCAAAAAAAGCCCATACCAAAACAGACCGCATAGTGTTCAAAAAGTGCGGGGAATTTTTATGCAGTTTTACCCGATTGTCAGGATTGAACGACCGTCGGTTTGGGTGTAAAATAGGAATGTAAAATACTGTATGAAATGCGGTGAACAAAATGCAATATATCAGCAAAAAAGAAAGCAGAAGCTTTTACACGGGGCTTGCCGGGCAGAATTTGGTGTATTCGTTTATCGGCGGTTCGTTTTTCACCTATTTTATGACGGACATCGCCATGTTCCCGGCGATTACGGTCTCGGTACTGCTCATTGTGATGAAGGTTTGGGACGGGATTAACGACCCGATTATCGGCTCGGTGATTGACCGCCACGCCTTTAAAAACGGCGAAAAACTGCGCCCGATTTTGCGGTATACGCCGTTGCCCGTCGGCATTGCCACGGTGCTGTTGTTCATTGTCTTCTCGACGGACGAAAGCCTGTTGTGGCTTCGCGTTTCATATTTCATTATTATGTATATCGCGTGGGATTTGGTCTACACGGTGCAGGATGTTGCCATGTGGGGCATTACCGCCGCGGTTTCGCCGGACTCGGCGGAACGCGACAAATTCGTGCAATGGGCGCGCACCGTCGGCTCGACCATATACGGTATATTCAGCATGGGCATTCCGATGGCGCTCGAAATGATTGCAAACATCACGGGTAGCAGTATGGCGCTGATGACGCTTGTGTTCGCCGTGATTTTCGGGTTGGGCGGCGCAATGCTCAGCTACCGCGCCTGTGCCGCACAAGAACGCGTTCGCGTAAATCCCCAACAACAGCAGACCTCGATTTTTGAGAGCTTTTCGCTGTTATTCAAAAACAAAATGCTCTTGCTCGTGACCCTTTCCAATTTGCTCGGGGCGGTAGGGTTCGGCAGTCAGTTGGTTACCTACTTCTTTAAATACAAAGTGCCCGCCGATTTCTTGGGTGCGGGCAGTTTTATCGGCGCGTTGGGCTTAACCACCATTTACGCCGCCATAACAGGCGCACCGGGCTTTATCGGTATGCTGTTTGCCGATAAAATGAAAAAGATTTTTAAATCCTATGTCAACGCACTTATCTTTATGCAGAGCTGTAACATCGTGGTGCGCGTCATCGCCTATTTCGTCGGCTATGACGGTGTCGGGCTTTGGATTGGCATGGGGCTTATCGGCATTGGGTGCATTCCTTTGGGCGCGGTTTCTATTGCGCAAACCTCCATTTTCTGTGACAGTATTGATTATATGGAATGGAAAACCGGCAAACGCACCGAGGGCGTTACCTTTTCGATGCAAACCTTTTTCACAAAAATTTCCAGCGGCATTACGGCAGGGCTTGCCACGCTCGCGTTGCATCTTATGGACTACAAGGCGGTGGACGACAGCGCGACTGTTTTTGTCGGCACACAGTCTGCGGCGTTTGACCGATGGATTTGGCCGCTTGTTATGCTCACGCCGGCGCTTGCAAGCCTGCTGAGCATTATTCCTCTTCTCTTTATCCGCTACACGCCCGAAAAACGCGCGCAGGTGGAAAGAGAACTCAAAGAACGCCGCGAAAAACAGGCAGAGGCAGAACAGCAAACGGTTGCCGAACAGGCATAATATCCATTAAAACCGAATAAAAATTCCCCGCCGTTCTCTGCTACGAGAACAGCGGGGTTCGTTTTTTACACTTTCTTTTTGCGTTTTTTCGGTAAAGCCGTCAACGGCTCTAACAGATTGACCACCGCTTGCAGTTGTTCGCGTTCGTCGGCATCGATGATATAATGCGGTTTTGCGCCGTCATAAGGTACGCCCACAGCATTTGCGCCGAGCAAATCGGAAAGGACTTCCAACTGCTTGACAAACACGGTATTGTCGCAAAGCATCAAAATCGGTTTCTCGTTGACATACACCATATATTCACCGAACATTTTGCGGTAGCGCACGCACCCGCAGGGCGCGATTTGTTCGCAGACATACTGCGCGAAGTCTAAATTCGTTGCCATAGCGTTTCTCGGTTACTGAATTTCGGAAAGTTTAACGGGTCTACCCTCGTTTGCGGATTTCTCGGCGGCAAGCGCAATTTTCACCGACTGCAAGCCTGCGTGGATACCCACGGGGGTTTCCGTGTCGTTTTCAACGGCATCGCAGAACTCTCTGACTTCCTGCGAGAAGCTTTCCATATATCTTTCGAGGAAGAAATAGAGGGGCTTCTCCCCTGTTACGCCGTCGGCGGTGGAAATCACCGCGGAGGAAAGCGTATCGTTCGAGGTTGCAACCATACCCTTTGAGCCGAAAAGCTCTGCTCTTTGGTCATAGCCGTACATTGCCTGACGGGAGTTGTCGATCACAGCAAGGGCACCGTTTGCCATTTTCATGGAGATAATGGCGGTGTCGAAATCGCCGTATTCCCGAATGCCGGGGTTAATCAGCGCGTCTGCATACACATACAGCTCTTCCACATCGCTGTTGGTAAGGAAGCAAGCCATATCAAAATCGTGAATGGTCATATCGAGGAAGATGCTTGCCGCACAGTAGCCCACAGGCGGAGCCTGGGGGTCACGGGAAGTGATTTTGAGAATTTGTGCGTCGCCGATTTTTCCCTCGTCATACGCCTTACGGATGGCGGCGAAGTTGTGGTCAAAGCGGCGGTTAAAGCCAACCTGGAATTTCACTTCGGGGTGTGCTTTCAATGCATCAGCGATTTCAAGGATTTTGTCCACGGTATTGGCCAGCGGTTTTTCACAGAAAACATGCTTACCTGCGTTAATTGCCTCAATGGAAATCGGGGCATGGGTGTCGGTTGAAGAACAAACCATAACTGCATCAATTTCTGCATCGTTGATGATTTCTTTGTAATCTTTATAGATTTTTTCAACGCCGAAGCCTTTGATGAAAGCCTCTGTTTCGTCATTCATAAAGGGGTCTGCCATTGCCACAACCGTTGCGTTTTTTACATGGTAGGAAATGGATTCCAAATGTACCTTACCGATGCGCCCCGCACCGATGATACCGATTTTTAACATAAATATCTCTCCCAAATTCAAATTTATAGGGGGCGTCGACCCGGCGCCCCGTTGTAGGGGCGGGTTCCACGCCCGCCCGTAAGATTTGATGCAATTTCTCGGAACGGTCAAGACCGTTCCCTACGCATTGTCATTCTGAGCCGTAGACGAAAAATCTCTTTTCCGTTGCACCTTGTTTTTGAGATTCTTCACTTCGTTCAGAATGACAAATTAAAATGTGCAGATGATTTTTTGTTAGGCAAGGCACGCGAGTAACAATCGACGCGTGATTTTTACAGATTTTTTCGTTCGGCAAGGCTTGCAAGCGAAGCAATATGCGATATTGCGAGCGCGCGTAACGACGCCGAACGGAAAAAGATGAAAAATCAAATTGTGCCGTCCCAAGTGCTGACATTGGTCGTTGTCTTTTCCTCTTCGTCAAACCAATGGGTGGTAACTGCCTTGCTTTCGGTGAAGAAACGGTATGCATCTTTGCCGAGACAATGGAGAT
>JBJEPU010000149.1:0-8525 GCA_051881395.1 Candidatus Fimenecus sp. | reverse complement strand
CTTCACAATGCCGCGCATTTTCGGCAAGGTTGCCGGACTCATTTTTCCCTTGAAAAAGGCGTTCATTGCTTCTACGCTCTTGAACTCCAATTCCACATGGGGGTTGGGGTCAACACGGTTCAAGTGCACCAACCACTCGTCACCGTTGACCACATAATGCATACCGATTTTACCACCCTCAGCGTCGGGGTCGAGCGCCGTCACCTGAATGATGGCGTGTACCTTTTGGAATTGCTTTTTTAAGGACGGCACATCGTTGGCAATCACCTTGACCAGCGGCAACGCGGCGTTAAAGAATATTTTATTGGAATACAATTCTTCTTTTGTATGCAAGTGTTTCACACTCCTTTTTTAAAAAGGTTGCGCGCTTTTTTCACGGGCAGCGCAAGCCCGAAAAACGAAAGGTTCGGTTACACCTAAAAATACGCAAGCCGTTACAGCCTTTCGTTACGCAATTTTTGCTTGAAAGTGCGTGCATCGTGCGCTTTCTTTCACCCCGATGCGTACAAAGATACGCGAGCGGGTGAAAAAAGTGTGCAAGGTGTGCGCCTCAACAAAGATGTAATTTTTGCTTTGGGCGTGATGTGCGGCGCTTTTAAGTTCTCCCGACGCGTACAGCGGTACGCGAGGGGGAAGTAAATGCGCCGAACGCGCGCCCAAACAAAAATTTAGACCTCATCGTCCCAGTTGTCGTCTAATTCAAAGTCTTTGTGCATAACTTCACGAACCGCTTCAATGATGCCGTTCGCGTCGATGCCGACAATGGACATAATATCCTCATGCAACCCGATGGGTGCGAACTTGTCGGGGTGACCGAGTTTCTTGAATGCACAGCCTTTGCCCGATTCCACAACGACTTCGGCAACCGCCGAACCAAGACCGCCGAGGGTGCTGTGGTCCTCCACCGTGATAATACGGCGGGTATCCTGCACCGCTTTGAGGATTGCCTCTTTGTCAATCGGTTTGATGGTGTGCATATTTAATACGCGCACTTTCAAGCCGTCGGCATTTTCCAAGAATTTCGCCGCTTCGCGCGCTTGGAATACGCATGAACCGCAAGCGATAACGGTGATGTCGGTACCGGGGTGTACCTCGACCGCCTTGCCGACTTCAAAGCCGTAATCCTCATTATCATACAGCACACGGTCAAAACCGCGGTTGATACGGATATAGTACGGACCGAAGTTTTCATATGCCGCGCGCACGGCGTTGGCGGTTTCGTAACCGTCTGCCGGGCAGATAACCGTCAGATTGGGCATGGAGCGCGTCACCGCCAAATCCACGATGGCGTGGTGGGTAGAGCCTGCCTGCCCAAAGGAAGTACCGGAGTGTGTCGCAATAATTTTTGCGTTGACATTCTGATAGCAAATGTCAGTGTGCAACTGGTCAGCCGCGCGCAAAGACGCGAATACCGAGAAGGTCGAAGCGAACGGCACAAGGCCTGCTCTTGCCATACCGGCGGCAACACCAAGCATATTCTGCTCTGCAATACCGACATTGAAAACGCGGTCGGGGCAAGCGTTGGTGAAGTCCTGCAATTTGGTAGAGGTCGCAAGGTCAGCGGTAACCGCCACAATTTCCTTGTGCTCTTTGGCAAGGTCTGCCAAAGTTTTCCCGTAAATTTCCGAAGTGGAAAGCTCGGGGGTTTCAATTACGTTGTAAACAAATCCTCCTGCCATTATTCAAACTCCTTTCCGCAGCGAGCAATGCGCTCTGCGCTGTATTCGTCCAAATCGTTTGCAGCGACTTTTGCCATTTCATCGTCAATCGCGCCGTAATGCCATTTGTAGTTGCCGGCGGTCAGTTTGATACCGACGCCTTTCACGGTGTCCGCAACGATAACCGAGGGTTTCTCTTTGCAAGCATGCGCTTCGTCGAGCGCTTTGCAAAGCTCCACAATGTTGTTACCGTCGCAAACGATGGTGTTGAAGCCGAATGCGGTAAATTTGTCCGCCAACGGCTCTAATTTCATAACATCTTCGGTGTTGCCGTCAATCATACAATGGTTGCGGTCCACAATCGTGATGCAGTTGGTGAGGTTATAATGGCGAATAGTCATTAAGCCTTCCCAGTTGGAGCCTTCATCCAGCTCGCCGTCACCGGTGACAACATAGGTGTAATAGTCCTTGCCGAGCACGCGCGCCGCAATCGCCGTACCCGCGGCAATCGGAATGCCGTGGCCGAGCGAGCCTGTGGAGGCGTCCACGCCTTCGACCTTGTTGGAGTCCAAATGGATACCCATTTTGGAATTGGTCAGGTTAAAGGTTTTGAGCTGTTCCATATCGTTCCAGCCGAAGTCGCAAAGCACAGGTGCATATGCAATGCCCGCGTGACCTTTACTGAGAATGAAACGGTCTCTGTCCTCCCACTTGGGGTCCTCTTTCTTAATGTTGAGGTATCTGTGGTACATGACGGTGAGAATGTCCATAACGCTCATACCGCCGCCGATGTGCCCGCTGCCCGCCCAAACCGTGGTTTGCAGGCAAAGGTGACGCAGGTCATTGGCCTTTTTTTCCAGCGCCAACCATTCTTCCTTGGTTAAAGGTGCTTTTTGCATGATTTTCCTCCTTAAAAATCAATTTATTGCCTTGCGGAAATTGCCGCAAAATTCACAAGTTCAGCCTTTGAGCTCCGGGTGGCGTTTTTCAACCACCGCGAATGCGTCTTCGGCGATTTCGATGGACTTTTTGATGTCCTCATCGGTCACAGCCGCATTCATAAAGTGGTTGTGGTGCGAGGCTAAGAACAACCCGCGGCTGACGCATTCTGCAATCCACTCCTGATGGAGCATTAAGCTGTCGTCATTCGCAATGCGCAGATAGAACAGCGCCGGCTCGCCCGAAACCACCAAATCAAAGCCGTGTTCCGCCGCCGCCGCTTTGAAACCGTCGGTCAGTTTTGTACCCATTTCGCGGAACATTTTGGGGGTATTCAGTTTTTTCATTTTATTGATGCAGGCAATGGACGCCGCAAACGGCACAGCGCTCATCCAATAAGAGCCGGTGTAGGTTAAGCCCGAAACCGTGCCCTTCATATGCTCGCCGCCGCAAAGTGCCGACATATTGTAGCCATTCGCAAGCGCTTTACAGAAGCAGATAAGGTCCGCTTTAATGCCGTAGTAGTGGTCGGAGCCCTGCAAATCCAAACGGAAGCCCGTGCGCACATCGTCGAAAATGAGCACCATGCCGTGGTCATCGCAGAATTTGCGGACAGCCTGCCAATATTCTTTGGACGCCACGCGGTTGTCGCTGAAATTGCCGTGGTCATACGGCTGTGCAATCAGGCCCGCCACATCGCCGTTGCAGGCTTCATATGCTTCTTCGAGTGCCTGCAAATTAAACCAAGGCACAACCACATTGTTGGCAACCTCTTCGGGCAGAATGCCGGGATAGTCTACCTTTTGTGCCCATTGGAAATCGCCGTGATAGAAGCCCTTTAAGAAGAACATTTTCTTTTTATGGGTGTGTGCACGCGCCGTCATTACCGCCAAAGTGGTGGTGTCCGACCCGTTTTTGCAGAAAAATGCCCAATCTGCCGAAGCAACGGTATCCACCAAATTTTCGGCACATTCCACCATCACCTTAGAGGGCGAAGTGGTGCAGTTGCCGAGCTTTAACTGTTTCATGGCCGCCGCGTCCACATCGGGGTCATTGTAGCCGAGCACATTCGGACCGTAAGCGCACATAAAGTCGATGTACTTGTTGCCGTCAACATCCCAAAAATAGGTGCCCTGCGCTTTTTCAGAATAGAAGGGCCATTTGGAAACGGGAACCCATAAGCCTTCGGCGGGCCCCAAATGCCCGTAAATACCCGAGGGGATTACCTTAATTGCCCTGTCAAAATACTCATGGCTTTTGTCGTGTTTATATTCCGGAAATTTGCTCATTGTCACGCGCCTCCCTTATGCTAAATACAGAGCAACTCTGTCGAGAATTCGGTTCATATTGTCCACCATCGAAAGCATGCCGCGGATTTCCACCGTACCCTTGCCGATGCATTCCATCGCGTTTATTTTGCCGTTGAACAAATCGTTTGCCAACTGCATATTGTCAAACTGCATAATGGCGCGCGGATTTTCGCTCTTTTGCTTGATGGTGACCAAATGGTTGTCTTTTACGCGCAGTGTTGCGGCGGGGCCGTCTTTAATTAAGAAGCTGATTTCGCCGTCGAGCATATACGACGCGCTCGCTTTGCCGATGGCGTCCTGATTGCCGATTTGGGAAAGGGCAACGGAAATGGTATAGAACGTCAAGGTCGTGGAAAGGGCAAAGAACGCGGGGTCTTTCAGTGCTTCCTCGGTCGGTTTCATCAGTTCTGTTAATCTGTCGGTCAATGCAGTAAAGGTTTTCAGCAAAAAGCCGATTTTGGTGAAGCCCTTTGCGGGAATCGGCGTTACGGTGCCGTCGATAATCCCGTTGAATTTTTCGCACGAGGCGACGGGAATGTAAATGTCGCACGGCTGTTTGCCGTCTTCCATACGGCAGCCGTTTTTGGTGAATTTGATGGTTGCCGCAGGCCCGCCTTTGACATCAAAGCAGACGGAAACAGGCTTTTTCATCTCTGAAAGGATTTCCTTCGACTTGCTGTCGAGCTCGCAGAGATTTTCGAGGGTGCCCAAAACCGCATAGAGGTTTATGTAGGCTAATGTTCTTGAATCGGTCAATGTAATTCCTCCTTATGCAGATAATAACCGACATAGTTCTGTGAACTATATAGTGCAATCATACCAAATTTTCGTTGCAAAGTCAACGAAAATTAACAGTTGTTCTAATAATTTTTAAGCAAAAATTCCTGATATTTTGTATAAAAAAAGGGGTGATTTTTTGTTTTCGGTATGCTATAATATGTTTTGTATGCGAGCATTTCGAAGAGAAATGCCGGAAAGGACGAAGATGTATGTCATTTTTAAAGAAAATATTCGGGGATTATTCCTCCAAAGAGGTCAAGCGTATTTTGCCGCTGCAAAAGCAGGTGTTGGCGCTCGAAGAGGAATACGCCGCTTTAACCGACGAACAGTTAAAGGCAAAAACGCCGGAGTTTAAAGAACGATTGCAAAACGGCGAGACGCTCGACGATATTTTGCCCGAGGCATTTGCCGCCTGCCGCGAGGCGTCGGCACGCGTGCTCAAAATGAAGCATTTCCCCGTGCAGATTATCGGCGGTATCATTTTGCACCAGGGCAGAATTGCCGAGATGAAAACCGGCGAGGGCAAAACCTTGGTTGCCACCCTCCCTGCTTACTTAAACGCGCTTTCGGGCAAAGGCGTGCACATTGTCACCGTCAACGATTACCTTGCCCGCCGCGACTCGGAATGGATGGGCAAGCTGTACCGCTTTATGGGGCTTTCCGTGGGGCTTATCGTGCACGAGTGCTCCAACGAAGAACGCAAAGCCGCCTATGCCGCGGACATCACCTACGGCACGAACAACGAAATGGGCTTTGACTATTTGCGGGACAATATGGTGCTGTATGCCGAACAGCGCGTCCAGCGCGGCCACAGCTTTGCGATTGTGGACGAGGTAGACTCCATTTTGATTGATGAGGCGCGCACCCCGTTGATTATTTCCGGACAGGGTGACAAATCCACCGACCTTTACAAAATCGCGGACACCTTTGCAAAAACCTTGAAAATGATTACCGTGAAAGAGTTAGACTCCAAATTCAACGCCGAGGATTTGGTGGACGCGGACGGCGATTTCGTGGTGGACGAAAAAGCAAAGAGCGCAACGCTGACGAAACAAGGTATTGCCAAAGCCGAAAAATTCTTTAATATTGAAAACCTGATGGACGCCGAAAACATCACCATTCACCACCACATTGAGCAAGCCATTCGCGCCATCGGCGTGATGAAACGCGATGTGGACTATGTGGTGAAAGACGGCGAAGTGCTCATCGTAGACGAGTTTACCGGCCGCATTATGCTCGGGCGGAGATACAGCGAGGGACTCCATCAGGCAATCGAAGCCAAAGAAGGCGTCAAGGTTGAGCGTGAAAGCAAAACGCTTGCCACCATCACCTTCCAAAACTACTTCCGTCTGTATGACAAGCTGTCCGGTATGACCGGTACGGCGATGACCGAAAGCGTCGAGTTCCAAGAGATTTACTCGCTGGATGTGGTCTCCATTCCGACCAACAAACCGATGATTCGTGTGGACGACCCCGATGTGCTTTACAAAACCGAGCAGGCGAAGTTCAACGCTATTATTGAAAAGATTTTGGAGTGTCACGCAAAAGGTCAGCCGGTGCTTGTCGGTACCATCAGCATTGAAAAGAGCGAGGCGCTCTCGAAAGCGCTGAAAAAACGCGGCATTAAGCACGAGGTTTTGAATGCGAAATACCACGAAAAAGAAGCCGAAATCATCGCGCAGGCAGGGAAATACGGTGCTGTCACCATTGCCACCAATATGGCGGGACGCGGTACGGATATTATCCTCGGCGGTAACCCCGAATTTATGGCAAAGGCCGAAATGCGCAAAAAGGGCTATATTGAAGAGCTGATTGCCGAAGCAACCGGCTTTGCCGATACCGACAACGAGGAAATTTTAGACGCGCGCAAAACCTTCCGTGAATTGGAGGACAAATACAAAGCAGACCTGCGCGACGAAGCCGACAAGGTGCGTGAAGCAGGCGGGCTTTACATCATCGGTACGGAACGGCACGAATCGCGCCGTATCGACAACCAGTTACGCGGACGCGCCGGCCGTCAGGGCGACCCCGGCCACAGTCAATTCTATCTGTCCGCGGAAGATGAATTGTTGCGCTTATTCGCAGGTGACCGATTCTATACCATTTTGGACTCGTTCAAATCCGTCGGTGATATGCCGATTGAGGCGAAAATGTTCTCGAACCTCATTGAGGGCGCACAGAAAAAGGTGGAGTCCAACAACTTCGCAACCCGCCGCAATGTTTTGAACTTTGACGATGTGATGAACAAACAGCGCGAAGTCATTTACGGACAGCGCAATCAGGTGCTCGACGGCGTGGATTTGCACGCGACCATCGGGAAGATGATTACCGATTACTTCACCGCGCAGGTGGAATTCTACTGCCCCTCCTCTTTGCCGAAAGCGGAGTGGAATGTCAAGGGGATGCTCGCCAAGCTCGGCTGGGTTCTGGGCGGCGACAGCGCCGAGGGGCTTTCCTCCCAGCAGGATTTCATTGATTTGTTCTTAGAGCACGCCAACAATCAGTACAAAGCGCAGTCGGAAAAATACGGCGACGCGATTATGCAGGAGCTGGAACGCAAAATCCTGTTGCAAAATGTCGATTTGCGCTGGATGGACCACATCGACGCGATGGAAGAACTCAAACGCGGCATCTATCTGCGTTCTTATGGTCAGCAAGACCCTGTTGTCGCATTCCGTATGGAAAGCTTTGATATGTTTGACGAAATGACCGCCGCCATTCAAGAGGGCACGGTCACGGGGATTTTGACCGTGGTTTTGCGCACCAATGAAGAAGTCAAGCGCGAACAGCAGGCGAAAATCACCGGCACTTCGGGCGGCTCGGACGGCAGTGAAAAACGCCAACCCGTCCGCAAGGCGAAAAAGCCCGGCAGAAACGACCCCTGCCCCTGCGGCAGCGGCAAAAAATATAAGCATTGCTGCGGCAAGGACGAATAAAAAGCCTTTTGCATTTTTTGCACAAAGTTACACCCCTGTGTTCTATGCACAGGGGTGTTTTTCGCTGTATCACAGCCGAATTTGCCAAGTGTTACGGACAAATCGGTTAAAAATGACAAAAAACCGACCGAAAATGACATTTCGGGCATATCGTTTTAAAAAAGTGCTATATTGGTGTCACAAACCAATACAGCACTTTTTATTGTTTGTAGGCAAAAAAGGAGAGAAAATTATGTGTCAAAAAATCGGGAAAGCCGTTGTCAACGCGGTTGGAACTATTGTTCTGTGGATAGGCTTAGAAAGCGTGCTCGCCGCACTGGCGATGGGGGCATGGTATCTTCTTGCCTTTAACGACAGCATATCGCTTATTTTCGGCGGTGTTACCATGTTTTTTCTTATCGTGGGGATGTATGCCGTTTTCTATACGGTTGGGAAAAGATGTTGCTACAAAACAGATTTACGGTATGCCGTACTTGCGCAAAGTATCGCTTTTCTCCTCGCGGGGATTGTGCGCGTCATTTGCTGTGCAAAAATGTCGTTCTTTCTCCCGTTCTTTTCCTTTTTCGGCACACTCTTCCCGCCGCTGGAAACCCTGTTTGCTTTGCTTGTATCCGGCCCGAGCAACCACACAATTCCCGACCTCGTTCTCTACGGAATTTCGGTTTTATTATCCTTACTGCCCGCGGGTTTCGTTTGCCTCGGTATGAAACGGCGCGCGGCACTTTCAGACGACGAGGAAGAATAGGGCGGGGACAAGCCCCGCCCTATTCTGAAAATTTTACTTCGTGCGTAGGGAACGGTCTTGACCGTTCCGTCAAATACCATCAAAATCCACGGGTGGGCGTGAATTTTCTCCGAAAACGGGCACCCTTTTGTCTGCTTCGCAGACATTTCCCCTAACA
>JBJEPU010000148.1:0-8542 GCA_051881395.1 Candidatus Fimenecus sp. | reverse complement strand
GTGCACTTTGTTACAAAATTCACGAGATTTTTGACACATTTCCGCAGAAACCGCGCACCGCATAGGGCAAATCGTCGGGGGGTGTAAAATAAATTGGGGTTTGTAGGGGCAATTTATACGGTAGGGCGGGGGCTTGAATTACTCGCCTGCCGGCTCAGGCAGCGCTTCTGCTCATTTCATTCGCAGAGGTGTCCACCGGACACCCGCGCCCCCCCGCCGCAAGGCGCGATGTAAATTAACGGCGGGGTCAAGACCCCACTCGCCCGATTGTCATTCCGAGCCGATAGGCGAAGAATCTCGTTTCGTGCATTTTTACTTGGTGCTGTTTGAGCTCCTTCGCTACGCTCAGGATGACAAATACGAATCCAAATTTACAAGCGAAACGATTCCCTTTTTTACATCTTGCGCAAGGGCGAAAACAATGGTATACTGATACAAATCACAAAAACAAAGGACGAGCAAAATGGAATTCTCCGCAAACTATAAAAAAAGACAACCGCCCCGTCGCGGCGGAAAACGCAAAAAAAATCTAAAAAAACCGATTCTCATTACCGTTGCCGTTTTGGCGGTTGTGGCGTTGATTGTCGGCGGCGTGTTCTTGTTTCAGCATTTCAAAACCGAATCCGCATCGAGCGGTGGTTTTGAAAAGGTCAGCGAATCCGTCAGCGAAATCGCCCCGCCGACGACCGAAGCGCCCACCGAAACGCCTACCGAAATGGTCGGTGATGTTTCGATTACGCCATGTGAAATGACGATGTATTCCACCGTCACCACACTCAATGTGCGCAGTATTCCCTCTGCCGACGGCAGTAAACTCGGCATGGTCGGGCAGGAAACGCCGCTTTCCGTCACGGGGCGTTGCTCGAACGGTTGGTATCGCATTTCCTATAACGGCGGCGTGGGCTATGTTTCCGGTGAATATGTCGCCGAAGCCGAAGGGCAAACCAAACGCTCCGACGCGCCGTATCTGTTTAAGGTCAACCGCACACAAAATATTGTGATTGCCTATTCCAAAGATGCGAACGGCGATTACACCGTGCCCGCCAAGGCAATGGTTTGCTCGGTCGGGGTGGACGGCAAAACGCCGACGGGTACCTTCGTAACCCCGGGCACAAAATACGAATGGCGGTTGCTTTCGGGCAATGTTTACGGGCAGTACGCCACGCGGATTAACGGGCCGTATCTGTTCCATTCTGTGCCGTATTTCACCAAGGACAAAGGTGATTTAGAATATGCGGAATACAACAAATTGGGCGAGGCGGCGTCGCTCGGCTGTATTCGCCTGAGCGTGGAGGACGCAAAGTGGGTGTATGAAAATTGCCCCGAGGGTACAACGGTGGTCATTTACGACAGCGACGAAAAAGAGCCGCTGGCAAAACCCACACCGACCAAAATCGATGTGAACGATACCGCCCGCCGCGGCTGGGACCCCACAGACCCTGACGCAAACAATCCGTGGAAGAAATAAAAAGTAAGGGGCTGTAAAAAAGTGCAGACCGCATAAAGCCAAATCACGCAAGGGTGTATTTTCAATTCAAAAAGAAACAACAATCCAAAAAGCATCTTCAATCACGGTCAACAGGAAAAAACGCTTTATGCTATAAACAAACCTCGCCGCTCGGCGTACCTTTGTACGCCGTCGGGTAGCCGCAGACAACGCAAATGCGTTGTCTGCGCTCGGTTTGTTCATTCTGCGCATTTTTCCAACCCCCAACAAAGGGGCTGTAAAAAACGAAAGTTTTTTACAGCCCCTTTGTTTTTACACTCTGTATGCGCCGGTGGCGATAACCTCCGCTTTTTCAATGTATGGTTCGTTGCGACATTCTTCAATTCTGACGGTCAGATTGTCAGTCACAATCGGCTCAAAAATGGCTATCCGAGAAAAGCCGATAATCGTGCCGTTGAAAATGCATTTTCCATCCGCGTAAATAGAAAACTTTTCGACACGCTGGGATTTGGTGGTATCCTCAGAGAGCCGCACGCGGTCTACGGACTGCTTCGGGAAGCGCAAATGCACCGTGTAGCCGCCGTCGGTAATTTCGGTTTGCGTTTCCTGTATTTTCAGTTCGTCCTCTTTTAAAATCCATTTCCCCATTTCACGCAGGCGCCGAACATCTGCCTTGGCGAACTGCCCGTTGCGATTCGGGGGAATGTTTAACAGCATCAGGCTGTTATTGCCGACGGAATTGTAATAGATTTGCATTAAATGATGCAGTGATTTGAGCGTAAAACGCTGTAACGGGTGGTAAAACCACCCGAGCCGTATGGAGACATCCACCTCGGCGGGATACCACATAAATTCGTCGAAATTTTGTAAAAACGCGCGTGAGCCCATATCGGGAAGCATCACATCCTGACACCGTTTCTGAAACGCTTTCCTATCGTCTGTGTCCTGACAGTTCACCGCAAAATTCTGCTGGTCATACTGAAACTTCGGCACGACATTCCATTCGCTTTCGCGGGTTTTGCCGCTTTCGTTGCCAATCCAACGCACATCGGGCGCACAGCCCGACATCACAATGTTCGGCTGTAATTCCACCGCGGTTTTCCAAATGCGTTCAAAGTCATATTTTTGCACGGGTTGACCGTCCGCCTTTGCACCGCACGCGCCGTCGAGCCACAGCATAAAAATTTCGCCGTAATTCGTCAACAGCTCGGTCATTTGCGCAATATAAAAATCATTGTAGGCGGGCGTGCCGTAGCAGGGGGCGTTTCTGTCCCATGGGGAAAGATAAACACCAAATTTCAGCCCGTATTTTTTGCAGGACTCCGCGACCTCGCGCACCACATCGCCCTTACCGTTTTTGTAGGGGCTGTTTTTCACGGAGTGTTCGGTTGTTTTTGTCGGCCAAAGGCAAAACCCGTCGTGATGCTTGCAGGTGAGGATAACGCCTTTCATACCTGCGTCACGAATAGCTTTGCACCACCCGTCGGTATCTTGCTTTTTGGGGTTGAATACGCTTTCGGGCTCTTTGCCGTTGCCCCACTCTTTGTTCGTAAAGGTGTTGACGGTATAATGCACAAATGCGTAGTATTTCATATCCTGTATCAGCAGTTGCCGAGGGTTCGGCACAATGCTTGTGTATAAGTCAATGCGTTCTTGTTCTGTCATAGCAATACCTCGAAAAACACGCCCCGCGAGGAATGCGGGGCGTGTTTCT
Organism: Candidatus Fimenecus sp.; assembly: GCA_051881395.1. Lineage (GTDB taxonomy): Bacteria > Bacillota > Clostridia > Oscillospirales > Acutalibacteraceae > Fimenecus. The sequence goes on along the minus strand of JBJEPU010000148.1, from coordinate 5,381 downwards.
ATTTGTAAAAAAGGGTTATTTCGCTTCGGATTCCCACCCGAACTGATAATACATATTGCTGCCGCATTCAAAGGTCAAGGTTTGTGTGCCGTAGTCGGCAAGCGACCCTTCACCCGTAACGGTGGCGGTTACGGTCATATTTTTATCGTAGGAAAGGGAAAGCAATTCATCGGTGGCGGCGTTAAAAGTCGCAATAATCACACAATCGTGCGGTACAAGCGTATAGCCCGACACCGTAAAGGAATTTTCCGCGCGATTGAGTTTTGCCAACACTTGTGTCGGGTTGCGGAAGGTAATCGCTTTTTCAATCGAAGCAGGATTGTTTTTCAAATGGATTTCCACCGTGCGCGTAAGCTCGGTGACCACGGCCTCTTCGGCGGAATTGTTTTCCGTAGTCGGCGTGACCGAAGTGTAAATCGTGTCAATATCGCTAAGCGTCAGCGCCGTAACGGTAGCACTGCCCTTTAAGTACAGAATATCGTTCAAATCCGTACCGGCTTCGACTTCTACATTGCTCGGCAATGCGTCCGAAATCCCGCCCGAAATCATATCTTTATACAGGCGCACCGCTTTGGCAAGCGGGGTGTCTTTGTCGGAAGTATTGCCTGCGGCGTCCGTCAAAGCAATGGTATCATCGTGTACCCAGAAATTTTCGGAATACACCGTAGCGGGCTTTTGCGTTTTAATGGCATTGGCAATGCGTGTGTAATATTCCAACGCCTCGACGCGGTTGCCCTCTAACTGTGCCTGTTCCTCGGCACTCAACAGCGCCAGCACATTCGGGAACAGATTTTCGTCGTCATTGTAGGCATAGCGGGCTTTTAAATCGTTATAATTGAGTTCAATGGTGGTGTTTTCGTCTTTTTCCTCGTACTCTTCAAACAGCGTGCTCAAAAGCTCGGTCGGCAAAACGGATTCGAGTTCGCCGTAGGTAAAGGTGAACATTGCGTCATGCAAATCGGTTTTCAGTGTCACGGCGACCGGCTCGGGGGTTTCTTCCCCGGTGCTGATGTCGCACGAGGTCAGCACCAGCGCAACCATCAAGAGAGATACCAAAACGCAAATCAGTTTGAAACTCTTTTTCTGCATAATTTTCCCCATTTCCGTATAGTTTTTATACGCTTAATACTTATCTTTCAACCCTTCGCTGTCGAACAGGAAGGCGGTTTCCAGCAAAATGTCAATGCCCGCCTCAACGGTTTTCGGGTCCAAATTGTCAGCTGTGTCGCCGCGGGTATGGTAGTAGCGCGCGGGCGTGGGGTCCATTGCCGCCAGCGCCACGGCTTTCATACCGCCCTGCTGAATGGCCGCCGCATCGGACGAGCCGAAAAATACATTGGCGTAATCGAGATTGTACCCGGCAATTTCGCTTGCCTTTTTGAGCATAGCCGCCGCTTGACTGTCGAGTTTCACGGTGCCGCTCATATCCTTGTTGTAAACGCCCATAAAGTCAAAGTCGCGTAAGGTGTCGGTTGCAACGAACACGGTTTCGACATCGTCTTCCTTTGCGTGCTTTGCGGCGAATGCCTTTGCCCCGCGCAAGCCCGCTTCTTCGCAAGCCATCGAAACGGCAACCACTTCGGTATTTTCAAAACGAATATCATTTGCCGCCATATAACGGAGCACCGCCATCGAGGCGAACACACCCGTTAAATTGTCGTTTGCGCCCGGCACAACGAGTTTCCAATTCACAAAGAACGCGCCGAGCAAAATCGGCACAGCCGTGACAAAGGCAACCACCAAAACCACGGTGGAAAGCCACGCGGGAATCGGGAACAACGACAGAATATCCAAAGCGAACTGCACAAACACCGAACCGAACGCCAACGCGATGACCGTTGTCAGCAGTTTCCCGCCGCCGAGGTGGGTGTAGGTCCATTCATATGCAGAGTCAATGTGGCCGCTGAAAATAATACGGCGTTTGGTTTCACCCGCGGCTTTTCGGGTGCAAACCACATTGCAGGTGCGCCGCTTCGGGAAAAACGGGTCCAACAGCGGCTTATACAGCAAAAATTCGCATACCATAAATAACAAAGCCAAAAAGGACAGGACAAGCGCCGCAATGTTAAACGGTGTGCTCAGCGTCGGAACGGCGTCAAAGCGGCTTAAAATGAGCAGTACCGCCGAAATCATCATCATGATTACATCGAGGAGCACCCAGCCCATAAATGCTTTGGGGTGCAGTTCAAATTCCTCGGTTTCGACGGTGTCGGCGACCGATTTCATCGACTCGGCGACATACGCTTGGGCTTTGCGCTCGCTTTCCTCGCCCGACTCGCGCGGCCCGATTTCTTTACAGACCTTTTTAATCTCGCGTAAGGTGTAGTTGGTCATTTCCCTTCTGCGGGAAGGATAGTTTGCGTTGCTCTCGCGCGCCAGCATAACATCACTCCGTTAAAAATTTCCTTTTGAATTTCTTTATTCTAACACAAAAAAACGAAAAAGTCGATAGATATTTTGAAATCGGAGCGGGTTATTGACAGAAAGCGGGAAAAAAAGTACAATACAAAGTAGATTTGCATGTGAAAATTGAGGATGTATCGCGGATATGGCAAAGAAATACTCGAAAAAACAATGGATGGCAAAAGGCATATTGGCGCTGCTGTTGTGTTTGATTTTAGCGGGGCTTGCGGTCGGGTTTGCGGTAACGGAAAAGCGAAAACCCGCCGAGCCGACCACAGAGACGCTGTCCGAGCCCGAAACCGAACCGCAGACAGAGCTGCCCACCGAGGCGGAGGCAACCACCGCGCCGGAAACGACAACCGCGAAAGCGCCGCCCGTGTCTCTGCCGCAGGCGACGGACGGCAACACGGTAACGGTTTCGCCCGACGGCGAGCATTGGGAGCTGACGCTTGTGAATTTGCAGTACCGTCTGCCCGAAGAATACAAACCGACCTTAAAAGCGGCGGTCGAGGGCAGTTCCGTACAGCTTGACGAGCGCGTTGCGCCGTTTTACGCCGAAATGTATGCGGCGGCAAAGGCGGACGGGTGCACGCTGACGCCGTATTCAGGCTACCGCACCTATGCGCGTCAGCAGGAAAATTTTGACCGTAAGGTGGCTTATTATGTGTCGCAGGGGCTAAGCGAGACGGAAGCAACCGCAAAAACGCAAACCCGCATTTTGCCCGCAGGCGCGTCGGAGCACAATATGGGCTTTTCGATGGATATTGTCAGCGCCAGCGCGGATTTTATTTCCACCAAGGAGTTTTCGTGGCTGACGGCGCACGCGTACGAATACGGATTTATCCTGCGCTACCCCGAAAACAAAACCGACATCACGGGCGTGATGTATGAGCCGTGGCATTGGCGGTTTGTCGGCAAAGAGGCCGCCGCCGCAATGCACCAAAGCGGACAGTGTTTAGAAGAGTATTTAGGCATCGCTTAAAAGACTGAAAAGGAGAAGATACTATGCTGACCATTCAAAACGGGCAATTCTGTGAGGACGGCAAGCCGTTTTCGATTTATTCGGGCGCAATGCATTATTTCCGCATTCCCCGTGTGCATTGGGAGGACAGACTGCAAAAACTCAAAGCGGCGGGCTTTAACACGGTGGAAACCTATGTCTGCTGGAATTTGCACGAGCCGCGCCCCGGCGAATTTGACTTTTCGGGTATGCTCGATATTGCCGAATATTTGCGTTTGGCGCAAAAAGTCGGCTTGTACGCGATTGTGCGCCCGGGCCCGTACATTTGCGCGGAATGGGATTTCGGCGGCTTCCCCGCTTGGCTGTTAAAGGACAAAAATATGCGGCTTCGCTGTAACTACGAGCCGTATCTCGCCTGCGTCAAACGATATTACAATGCGCTCGGCGAGCAAATTAACGGGCTGTTGGAGAAAAACGGCGGCAATATTATTGCGATGCAGGTTGAAAACGAATACGGCAGTTACGGCAATGACAAACAATATTTGCAGGCCATTCGCAAAATTATGGGCGAAGCGGGTATGGACTCGTTCCTGTTCACCTCGGACGGCGACTGCAACTGGATGCTGTCGGGCGGCGGGCTTCCCGATGTGTTCAAGGTGATGAATTTCGGCTCGCGCACCAAAACGCTGTTAAAGAAATTGGACAACTACCAAACCGATATGCCCTATATGTGCGGCGAATTTTGGGACGGTTGGTTTGACCATTGGGGCGGGATTCACCACACCCGCCCGAGCATTCAAGTTGAAAAGGAAATCAAAGATTTTCTCGATATGGACGCAAGTTTCAATATGTATATGTTCCACGGCGGCACAAACTTCGGCTTTACCGCGGGCGCGAACTGCACAAACGGGCACTACACGCCGACCGTCACCAGCTACGATTACAGCGCGCCCTTAACCGAATGGGGCGCATATACCCCGACCTATCACGCCGTGCGCAAACTCCTTTTGGAAAAACAGGGCTTGGAAGCAGGTGTTTTGCCGCCCGAGCCGAAACTCCAATATATCGGCACGGTGGAACTCACGCAGTCGGCGGGGTTGTTTGACAATCTTGAAAACATCGGCACAACGCAGTACAGCCCCACGCCCGAAAGCATGGAACAATTCGACCAAAACTTCGGCTACATTCTGTACTCCACCACAATTAAGGGCAAATATGAGTCTCTGACGCTCTCTGTGGAGGGTGTGCACGACAACGCCTATCTGTTTGTGGACGGGGAACTGAAAAAGACCTATTACCGCAATCAAAACCCGAAAATGAAAGACGGCGACGGCTTTACATACCGCTTGGGCAGTATCAAAGGCGAAAAGAAAATCGAGATTTTAGTTGACGCGATGGGACGCGTCAATTACGGCAAATATTTGTATGACCGCAAGGGCATTGCCCGCGTGATGCTCGGCAATCAGGTGGTGTTTGACTGGCAAATTACAACATTGCCGCTCGACAACATCGAAAAAGTGCAGTACGGCACGGCGGGCGACAAATTCCCGCGCTTTTACAAAGGCACCTTCAAAGCCGCCACGGACGCGGACTGCTTTGTGGATATGACAGGCTTCAAAAAGGGCTGTGTATTCGTGAATGGCTTTAACTTGGGCCGCTATTGGGCGGCAGGCCCGCAGGCGACGCTGTATCTGCCGCAGGATGTGCTCAAAGCGGAAAACGAAATCGTCATTTTTGAACAAGAGGGCACAGACCGCCAGACCGTGGAAATCACCGACACGCCGAAATTAAGCCAAATGAAAAAGCGCAGTCTGTGTTTTTGGAAAAAATAAAATGCAAAAAATACAGGGGACAAAAAGCAGAAATTTGTCCCCCCCTTGTGCGCTGTATTTGTGCGCAGGGAACAGTCGTACCGTTCCGTAAAACGCAAGGCGGGCAAAAAATTGTCCCCTGTGTTCAATGCAATCAGGCAAATCAGCAGATTGACGGGTGTAAATTACTATATTATACAAAAAAT
>JBJEPU010000147.1:0-8578 GCA_051881395.1 Candidatus Fimenecus sp. | reverse complement strand
AATGCCTTTGGAATCGGAATATCCTTCCGCTTCACGCAAATTATAAATCATATCCTGTATGATTTCATCGGGCGCGGTAAAATGAAACGGCGCAGGATTGCCGATATTGAGTTTTAATATCTCCACGCCGTTTGCAATCATTCGGTCGGCTTCGTCCATCACCGGACCGCGAATATCGTAGCATACATTGTCTAACTTGTGGGATTTTTCAAATTCACGCATGGTATCACCTGATTTACACCTTTTAAAATTAAGATTTTATCATTTTAACACACTTGTCAAGACATTGCACTTGCGAAGTTTTGGGAATTCATATATAATGGATATATATGTTATTGCAGACTGTGAGGTCTTTTGTATGAACAGCGGATTTTTAAAGGTTTGTGCCGCTTCCCCGCGCGTAACGGTGGGCGGCGTACAGCAAAATTTAGAAAATGCTTTGCGGGAAATGCAAGTTGCCGCAGAGAAAAATGTGAAGGTTTTGGTATTTCCTGAGTTGTATCTGTCCGGGTACACCTGCGGAGATTTATTTTTGCAAAAAGAATTAACAGACGCCTGTTTTAAGGCTTTGGAAACGCTTTGCGAAAAAACCGCGGAATTCGATATGGTCATTTGCATCGGGTTACCCTTACGCGTCAACACCCGTCTTTACAACTGCGCGGCGGTACTGTATAAAGGCAAGGTTTTGGGCTTTGTTCCGAAAACCTATATCCCGAATTACGGCGAATACTACGAAAAGCGTTGGTTTGCAAGCGGAAAAACGCTGGACACGCAAATCCGATTTGGCCGAATTGATGCGCCTTGCAGCACTTCCCTGCTGTTCCCCATAGCGGAAAACGGTGTCCTCGGCGTTGAAATTTGCGAGGATTTATGGGTACCCAATCCCCCGAGCACCGATTTAGCCCTTGCAGGCGCCAATATCCTTGTAAACCTTTCGGCAAGTAATGAAGCCGTCACCAAAAATGAATACAGAAAAAGTGTGATTGCCGCGCAAAGTGCAAAATGCTTTTGCGCGTACGTGTATGCATCGGCAGGCGTCGGCGAATCCTCCACCGATTTGGTCTTTTCGGGCGCTTGCACCGTAACGGAAAACGGCGCAATTTTAGCAGAGGGAGAACGGTTTGCGTTTGACGGTGCGCGCGCGATTGCGGATATTGATTTGGACAAATTGAATGCCGAGCGTATGCGCAACGGCTCTTTTGCGGATAATGCGCATACGGACAGTCTAAAATACACGATATGTGAAGTCGTAAATGTGTCCACGGATTTTTCTGATGTTACGCGTACATTTCAACCGCATCCGTTTGTGCCGTCGGATACCGCTGAAAAGGACGCACGCTGCCGCGAAATCCTGGCAATTCAAAGTCATGGACTTGCAAAACGCCTTGCCCACACAGGGCTAAAAAAAGCGGTGGTCGGCATTTCAGGCGGGCTTGACTCAACACTGGCACTGCTTGTCTCCGTGCGGGCGATGCAAATTTTACAGCTCCCGTCTGAAAATATCCTTTGTGTGACGATGCCCGGCTTTGGTACAACCGACCGCACCTATCAAAATGCGGTTGCTTTAATCAAGTCTTTTGGTGCCTCTTTTTTGGAAATCCCCATAAAAGACGCCGCCCTTCTGCATATGCAGGACATCGGTCACAATCCCGATTTGCACGACATTACCTATGAAAATACACAGGCGCGCGAGCGCACACAGATTTTAATGGATTTGGCAAACAAGCACGGCGGCATTTTAGTCGGCACCGGGGATTTAAGCGAATTGGCGCTCGGCTGGTGCACCTATAACGCCGACCATATGAGTATGTACGGCGTGAATGCGGGTGTGCCGAAAACGCTTGTACGGCATTTGGTGGAAAATGAGGCGGAGCATCTGCCCGAAAACATTGCCGCCATTTTGCGGGATGTTCTTGCAACACCGGTAAGCCCCGAATTACTGCCGCCCGACGAAAACGGCAAAATTCAGCAAAAGACCGAAGATACCTTAGGTCCTTATGAGGTACACGACTTTTATCTGTATCATTTTTTGCGGTTTGGTGCGTGCCCTGAAAAACTTTTGTTTATGGCGACACGTGCATTTTCGGGTGCGTATTCGGAAGAACAGTTGAAACGGTGGTTGCAGTTGTTTATCAAACGCTTTTTTAATAATCAATTTAAGCGTTCCTGCCTGCCGGACGGCCCAAAGGTTGGCTCTGTAAGCCTTTCCCCTCGCGGAGATTGGCGAATGCCCTCGGACGCTGTTTATTCGGAATGGTTGAAATTTTGATGAACCCATATAAGAAAGAACTCCGAAGTGTTGGCTACGGAGTTCTTTTCTTATGTTGCTTTACACATTCTGTTCCTTTTTTATGCCGAAAATCATACGCAACAACCCGCTTAACACCTTCGGACTTTTCACCACAACCACTTTCATACCGACAGCCTCCTTAACAGCAAGTTTTGCAAAGCACGATGCCGCTTAAAATCAGCGCTATGGACAAAATCACAACCAAGAATTTTGAGGGAAAAATAAATGCCAGCACAAGCCCGAGACCGAGCATAGCAAAAATCAAGCCGAGATTGTTCCCACGACGCTTTTTCATATCGACACCGCCTTTTTTGTTGCTAATACACTATATGCGGCGGCTAAAAAAGTGTTCTTTAATCTTTATCCGTAATAAAAATCAGCGCTGTGCCGTCTGAAACCGTGATTTCAGCGGTTGCCTCTGTAATTTCATTGCTGACGCCCATGCCGCAGAACGGCGTAAACGTAAAGTTTTCAAGCGGATAGTAAAAGCCCTTTAAAGTGACGGTGCATGCACCGCCGAGCGCGAAAACCGATATATATTTGCTGTCATCGCGCGGCAAAATTTGGGTTTCGTTTTGCAAAACAAACACGCGATGATGCGTATCTGCCAACGTTAAATCCACGCCGAGCGTTTTCGCATAGGCACACAAATCAAAATTGGCAAAGGTATGGTCCAAACGACTGCCCGTACCCCCGAACAATACAATTTGCTTATATCCGCGGCGTACCGTCTCTTTGAGCGCAACCGCGCTGTCGGTATCGTCTTTTATCGGGTTTAAACGCATGGTTTCAATATCGGTTTCGGGGCATGTCCCCGAATCAAAATCCCCGAGAATCAAATTCGGCGTACAGCCGATGTCTTCGGCATAGCGATAGCCCGCATCTGCCGTAATGATATACGGTTTTTCTGCCAAATAGGGCAAAACTTGCGTTTTCGGTAAGCAGTCCCCTGCCGCAAAAATAATGCAGTCGGGCTTCGTTACAATTCCCATTCTTTCAAGTCCTTTACGGCGTTGTACAGTTCCACATAACTATTGTGTCGGGAACGGCTGATTTCTCCGCGCTCGACGGCTTCCAGCACCTTACAGCCCTTGTCGCAGGTATGCGAACAGGTCGAGAATTTACAAGTGCCCAAATATGGGCGAAACTCCCGAAAACAAGAAGCCAAATCCTCTTTGCGAATACAGTCCGCTTTGTCGAGTTCCAAAGCGGAAAATCCGGGCGTATCCACAATATACCCGCCGCAGGTTTTAAACAGTTCCGCTTGGCGCGTGGTGTGTCTGCCGCGCCCCAATTTATCGCTGATTTCACCCGTGGCGAGCGACAAATTCGCATCTAACGCATTCAAAAGCGAGGTTTTTCCTACACCCGAATTTCCCGTAAACGCTGTAATTTTACCTTGTAGGAGCGTTTTTACCGCATCAACGCCCGCCCGTGTCTTATTGGAAACCGTTAGGCAGGTAAATCCGGCATTTTGATAGATTTGTGCAAGGGCGTCAGCCTTTTCCAAATCACATTTGGTAAAGACCACAATCGGTTCAATTTGCTTTTGCTCTGCAATGGCAATCAGCTTGTCAATCACAAACGGCACAGGCTTCGGTGCCGTTGCAGACGCTACAATCAATAATTGGTCGATATTCGCAACGGGCGGACGGCGCAGTTCATTTTTACGCGGTAAAATGGCATCAATCGTGTTTTCCGCGTCACCGTCATGCACCGTAATCTGCACGCTGTCGCCTGCAAGCGGCGTCATATGCTTTTTCCGAAATACGCCGCGCGCTTTGCAAACATATACCGCATCGGCGGCTTCAACCGAATAGAAGCCGCCGATGCCTTTCAGCAATATTCCTTTTTGTGTAAAGTCAGCCATTTATAACCTCTTTACTCCACCGTCAGTTTAATTTCCGTGGACGGAATGACCTTTTCATTTTGCTCGGGTGTTTGCGCCGTGACAGTACCGGAAGAAACCTTGTTGCCCTCACTGTCAACAAACACAATATTCTTAAAGCCGGCGTTTTCTAACTTTGCACGGGCATCCGCCACAGACGAACCGACAACAGACGGCACCGACACCGGGAATTCGGTTTTCTTTTCGTCTGTCACCGCCGCGGGAGATTTCGTGAAGTCAATCTTACCGCTTTGGATTTCCTGGTCATCAATCACAACCTGATAGGTGTTGTTTGCGCCGGAGCCTTTCAAGGTGATGGTAATGGTTTCACCGGAGAAACTCACCTCGCGCGGGAATTGCTCTTGGTCGGAATTGTAAAGAGAACTGTTGAGATATACCTTCATCGTACCCGAAGCGCCGCTGGATTTCGGCAAGGTCACGGTAATGGTTGCGGTGGTTGCCTCCGGCACACCGTTGCTGATGACCAACGCGATAGGCGCACCCGACTCCGCGGTCGTGTTGCCGTCCGGAGACTGTGAAAGAACAACGCCCTTTTCTTTGTCGCTGTTTGCTTCGGTAATATTCCCGACGGTAAAGCCTGCGCTTTCAATCAACTTTTTCGCAATATCTTGGCTGTATCCCACAACCACAGGCACGGTTGCGGCATCGGGGTTTTCAGTTGTACCGACATAAATCGTAACAAGCGAGCCTTTTTCGCCGTATGAGCCCTCAACGGGGTAGGAATCAAATACAATGCCGTCTTTGGCATTCTTATCATATTTGACAATCACCTTAACATCAAATCCGCTGGATTTCAGTTTTGCCTGTGCTTCCTCTGCCGAAAGACCGACAATACCGGAAATCAAAACACTGTCATCGTTATAGGCGATTTCAAGTTTAATGGTTTTGCCTTTGCGAATTTTGGTTTTGGCTTCGGGGTTTTGCGTCAACACCACGCCCGGCTCCGCATCGGAACTGTAAACCGAAACGGTTTCAAATACAAAATTGTCGGTATACAAAGCATTGCCCATAATTTCATCGTTATAATTCATACCGACAAAATTCGGGACTTCGACTTTCTTAGCATTTCTACCCAAGAAAACACCGACGAAAATAGCAATGATGACTACAAGCCCCGCAATGACGCCGAAAATAATCGGCATGGTTTTACTCGGCTCTTTTTCTTCCTCTTCCGGCGTTTCCTCCGGCTCTGTTTTTACTGCGTCGGCAGGCGCTTTGGCAGGCGGAACGCGTTTCGGGTCGACAAACCTTGTCGGCTCGCTGTCCACAAAGTAGTTATAATCGAATTTAATGGAAGGATTTTTGCGGAATTCATCTAAATCTAAGAGCATTTCAGATGCGGATTGGTAACGGTCTTTAGCATTTTTCTGCATCGCGCGCAAAGTAATCTGTTCTAACCCTAAGGGAATATCCGGATTGATTTCTCGCGGGCGTTTTGCCTCCTGCTGCATTTGCATAATCGCAACCGACACGGCGTTATCCGACTGAAACGGCAACTGCCCTGTGAGCATTTCATACATCACAACACCGACGGAATAAATATCCGCCTTATCGTCCGTGATTTCACCGCGCGCTTGTTCGGGGCTGATGTAATGTACCGAACCGATTGCACTTTCGGTCATGGTGCGGGTATCCCCGCGTGAGAAACGCGCAATGCCGAAATCGCTGACTTTAATGGTGCCGTCTTGCAATAAAATAATATTTTGCGGCTTAATATCGCGGTGGACAATACCTTTGTCGTGCGCATGTTGGAGCGCCTTTAAGATTTGGTTGACAAAATGCACCGCTTCTTTCCAATTTACAACCTTTTGCTGTTCAATATACTCTTTGAGTGTAATACCCTCAATGTATTCCATGACGATATATTGCAAACGGTCGCCGAAGCTGACATCATACACCTTTACAATATTCGGATGTGACAGCACCGCAATCGCCTTTGCTTCATTTTTGAAGCGGCGGCGGAATTCCTCGTTTGCCAAAAATTCCTCTTTCAGAATTTTAATTGCCACAATACGGTCATCAATGTTGTCATACGCTTTATAGACCACCGCCATACCGCCGACGCCTATGATTTCGCGTATCTCATATCTGCCGTCTAAACGTTTACCACAATAATTTTCCATCATTCTGTCTCCTTAAAAGCCGATTGTAACCGCCGTAACATTGTCGCCGCCGCCGTTTTCAAGCGCTCTTTCGACAAGCAATTCCGGCAAGTTTTTCTCCCCGCAGGTTTTTGCCAAACTGAAAATATCTGCATCCGCTACAAAATTGGTCAACCCGTCTGTGCAAAGCAACAATATGTCCTCGCTCCCCATCGGCTGCTCGCAAAAATCAACACGGATTTCGGGCAGTACGCCCAAAGCGCGCGTAATGATATTTTTGCTTGGATGCACCTTGGCTTCGTCCGGCGTTATACGGCCGGTATCCACCATTTCCTGCACAACGGAATGATCCCGCGTGAGCTGTTCAGGCTCTGTGTGCAAGAGATAGGCGCGGCTGTCCCCTGCGTGGGCAATATACGCCACACCGTCCGTGACCAAGGCACACACAACCGTTGTACCCATACCGGCGAGCTTGGAATTCGCCTGCGCGATGTCAAATACGCTGATATTGGCGGCGTTAATCGCGGTAACCAATAAATTCTTAATGGATTTACTGCGCATAGAACCGCGATATGCCGATGTAATTTGCTCCGAAATGATTTTCACAGCTGTTTCGGATGCCACATTACCGCCCGCGGCACCGCCCATACCGTCGCAAACCACCGCCCAAGCAACACCGTCGGGCATTTCGCCCGTGGCGTATGCGTCTTGGTTGCTTTCGCGAACCTTACCAATATCGGATTTTGCTGCAATTTTCAAGAAAGATCACCTTCTTTTTGATGCACGCAACTGCCCGCAGGAGGCGTTGATGTCGCTCCCGAGGGTACGCCTGACCGTTACGGTCAAACCGTTTTGCTCCAAAATTTCAGAAAACCGCCGAATACGGTCTTCTTTGCTTTTTTTATAATTCTTCTCCCGAACATTGTTGACCGGAATCAGATTTACATGACACAGCATACCGCGAAGCCGCGAAGCAAGTTCCGAAGCGCATGCATCTGTATCATTAAAGCCGTCTATCATTGCATATTCAAAGGAAATCCGCCGTGAAGTCACTTTTGTGTAATAGCGGCACGCTTCCAGCAATTCCTCTATATTCCATTTTCGGTTAACGGGCATGGTCTGCGAACGGATTTTGTCATTCGGCGCGTGCAAAGAAACCGACAGCGTCAGCCCCAACCGTTTTTCCGCCAAATCGTAAATCCGCGGTACGACCCCGCAGGTAGACAGAGAAATATGGCGCATACTGATGTTTAAGCCTTTCTCGTCAGTCACCAACTCCAAAAAACGCATCACATTGTCATAATTATCGAGTGGCTCGCCCGTACCCATTAAAACAATATGGGAAATACGCACACCGAGGTCACTTTGCGCCGTATAAATCTCGGAAAGCATTTCCGAAGGCGTTAAGTGCCGCTGAAAGCCGCCGATGGCAGAGGCGCAAAACGAACAGCCCATTTTACAACCGAGTTGGGAGGAAATACAAATCGTATAGCCGTATTTATACTTCATCACAACGCTTTCGATGTATTCCCCGTCGTTTAATTGGAACAAATACTTTACCGTATCGTCCACCGCGGAACACAACTTGGTGTCAATCGTGCAATTTTTGATTTCAAACTCCGCATCCAGCGTATCGCGTAACGCTTTCGGCAAATTGGTCATTTCCGCAAAAGAACGCACACCTTTTTCGTGAAGCCACGCATAAATTTGCGCCGCCCGAAATTTGGGGAAACCGCGCGCCGTCATTTCCGCTGTCAGCTCCGCGAAGTTGAAAGAACGAATATCTGCTTTGCTCACTGTACTTTTCTCCCGAGCCGCGCAAAAAAGAACCCGTCCGTTCCATCTTTATGCGGCAACAGCGTTTGATACGCTTCCAATTTTTGAAAATCGGCGTTTTCCTGCAAAAAACGGTCACAAACAACATCGTTTTCCGCACGGTTTAAGGTGCAGGTTGAATACACCAAAACGCCTCCTTCTTTTACATACTTTGACGCATTAACTAAAATATTATACTGTAAAAGGGGCAAGTTGTCAATAAACCCCATATCTTTATAGCGGATTTCGGGCTTGCGGCGAATGGTGCCGAGCCCCGAACACGGTACATCACACAAAACACGGTCGGCGCGGTTTTGCAGGGACGGAACACATATCGAAGCGTCCTGTACTGCCGCCTCTATTATGGAAATACCAAGCCGTACAGCGCCGCTTTCTATCAGCGCAACACGCTGCGGATACAAATCAAACGCAAAAATTTTACCCTGATTTTCCATTTGCTCC
>JBJEPU010000146.1:2366-8587 GCA_051881395.1 Candidatus Fimenecus sp. | reverse complement strand
TTATACTGTGAGTTGTTCTTTGCCGGAGAGCGTATGACGCTTGCCCGTTACCCGAACGAGGGCGAAGAAGACCTAAAAACAGGCAAAATTATCGACAACGGCGACTCCAGGGAAACATACACCTCTGAGGGTACCGTTCAGAACCCCGATTGGGCGGATATGAAAAATCCGCGCGGCGGCACATTCGGCGCTGACAAAGCCCTTACCGACCGTATGGCGACTTGGACAAACAGCCCCGACATTTGGCTGTTCGGTTATTTCCAGTATGACTGGGCGGACTCCACCACCCCCCTCGCCGCTTTCACCGCGGACAGCATTACTACAAAATACGCAAGCGTGTACGGCTTTAAAGAGGGTGCGCCCTACTATTTTTTCAATGTGTTTGAGGAACTTGACGCCGCAGGAGAATGGTACATTGACAAAGAGGATTTGAAGCTTTATTTCATTCCCCCCACAGAAATTGAGGGGAAAGCAATGCAGCTTTCATTGGAGACCGAGGATTTATTCACCTTTGACAGTGCTGAAAGCATAACGATTGACGGCATTACAATGTGCGGCACGCGCGCAGGCGCGATTAACGGCACAGGCAACAATATTACCGTTAAAAACTGCACAATCAAAAATGTTGCGGGCACAGCCATTGCGTTAGAGGGCAATAAAATCCTTATAGAAAACAACGAAATTACCGCAACAGGTAAGGCAGGTATATCCCTTACAGGCGGTGACCGCGAAACACTCACATCTTCCGAAAATGTTGTTACAAACAACCTGATCTACAACTGGTCGCAGGTTTATCAAACCTATCAGGCGGCAGTGGAACTCCACGGCGTGGGTGCAGTTTGCAGTCACAATGAAATTTACAACTCCCCCCACGAGGCAATTACATACAGCGGAAACAACCATATCATTGAATACAATATCATTCACGATGTGGTGCTGAAATCCTCCGACGCGGGTGCAATTTACGCAGGGCGCAGTTGGAATTATTACGGCAATGTGATTCGTTACAACTGCCTTTACAACATCGGCTCTGCGGACTTTGCGGCAAGCGGCATCTATTTTGACGATGCGCTTTCAGGGCAGACAGCATACGGCAATTTGCTTGTGAATATTTACGGCTATGCATTCCTTTTAGGCGGCGGGCGTGATTTAGAGGTTACGAACAATGTGATTGTAAATGCCGGAATGCCCGTTTACTATGACGACCGTGCCATTGACAGCATTGGTAAAAACGGCGGTTGGTTCAGCCATTCCAAAACGCCCGGCGAGGGACTTTGGGCAACACTTGCAGAGTTTGATGTAAACGCCGAGCCTTGGAAAACGGCGTATCCCGAGCTTTCAAAGCTTAGCGACGATTTTTCAAACACAAACGACCCCGCCTTTGCCGCAAACCCTGCAAACAGCGATGTTTCCAACAACATTGTGGTAAACAGCCAAAAGAGTATCGGCGAAATTGCAAAGAGTTCCCAAAAGTACAGCACCTTCGATAATAATTCGCTTTACACCTTTAAAAACAGCCCGTTCGATGAAGACGGCGATTACAGCATTGCAGTTGCGGATAACAGCAATTTCACGCCGCTCCCCACATACGAAATGGGCAGAACTTATACATACAAGGCGTAAAATAATTACCGTAGCAAATGCAGTTTGCCGCTATGGTTGCATTCCGTCAAAGAAACTGATAGAATAGGAAAAAGATGGGGGGGATTTTATGACAACGGTAAAAGAAGGTACACAATTGACCCGTTCTGTAAATAATCACACCGTGGATTTATTAAAATTCATCGGCAGTATTATGATTTTTACCATGCACATTTCCGCATTTCGAGACTTTGGGGAATTCTCTTTCGCTTGGATGCTGTTATCACGATGGGCAGTGCCTTTCTTTTTCATTACCTCTGCATATTTTTTATTTCGCAAGGGGGAAAACGGTAATATCACCTCTTCGGATTTATGCAAATATCTAAAAAGAATTGCCACGCTGTATTTTTGTTGGTTTTTGTTTAATTTGCCGAGCGTTGTGTATTCCCGACTGTATTCACCGGGTATTACAAAAGCGGAAACCTGGCTGAATTTCTTTTGCAGTGCATGTCTTTCCTCCACATTTACAGGTTCCTGGTATTTGGCGAGTTGTATGTTCAGCGCTGTTTTCATTTATCTGCTCAGCAAAAAATTGCGGTCAAGCACCGTATTGGCCATTGCGCTGTGTGTACAAGCCGTATGCGTTTTTACTTCCCTTTATGCCGGGCTTCTGCCGCCGAAAATCGACGCGGCGCTTACATTGCTTCGCTTTCCGCTCAATGTGTGCGGCGGTGTAGTCTATTTCGCTTTGGGCAAACTCGTTGCCGAAAAGGAATCCTTATTTAAAAATCTTCGTTTCACCGACTGCGTGTTTTTTGTGCTGTTCTTCTACGGGCTGTATATTTTAGAAATTTACCTTTCAAAAGCCTGCGGTGTTTACCGTTTTGCGGACGAAGCGTTTTCCTTAATGCCTATCAGTCTGTTTATTCTTCTTGCCTGTCAAAAGAGCTCTATGCAACTGCGCCATTCCAAGGGACTGCGCAAAATGAGCACGGTGATTTACTGCTGTCAGGGCAATATTTTACTTTTCCTTCCCAAAATCTTGGGACATTACGGCATCACGGCATCTTTAACACAGTTCTTGTTCGGCGCGCTTTGCGCCACGGTGATGATCCTAATCGTTTTTGCTATGCAAAAAAGTAAAAAACTGAAATGGGCAAAATATTTAACTTAAAAGTAAAAACGAGAGGCAGCAAAAACTGTCTCTCGTTTTTATGCGCATATCCATGGATTGACAAGTCTATATGCACCCGATATAATATTGTTGACCGATTAATCAATAATGAGAGAATACAAATACTATACTGTCTTATCAAGAACAAAAAGAGGGTTCTATGAAAAAAGCAGAAAAAACGGAAATCACGAAAGAAAAAATCTTAAAAGCGGCGATTACGGAATTCGGAACCTACGGCTACGACGGTGCCACAGTCAATCAGCTTTGCCGTCATCACAATATTTCAAAAGGGTTAATTTATCATAATTTTGACAGTAAAGGCACGCTGTATCTCTGCTGTGTGGAACTGGCGGTCAACGCTTTCATTACACATATGTCTGCATTCCATTTCGGAACGGATTTTAAACTGTATATGCAGGAAAGATACAACTTTTTTAAAAAAAATCCTGATTGCGGCCGCTTAATTTTCGCCACGGTGCCCACCTCGGAGGACAAAGCGTTTACAAATGCTTTGCGGGAAATCAGAAACCGATTTGATACATTTAATGCACACTTGTATTTGTGTGCAGTAGACAGTCTCAAACTGCGAAACGGCATTTCACGCGAGGACGCACTGCAATACTACGGGCTTTTGCAGGATATGCTCAACAGTTACACAAGCATCAGCCGTGTGTCTGACAGCTGCATAGCTGTGCTGGACAATCACGAAAAACATCTTGAAAAAATCTTAGATTATATGCTTTACGGCATTGCGGAGGAAAAAATATGAAAAAGGTTATAGTTGTTTCTAAAACGCATTTGGATTTAGGATTTACGGACTACGCCGAGAACATTCGGCAAAAGTACATAAACACCTTTATCCCGTCCGCCATCCAACTTGCGGAGAGCATAAACACCGAAACGGACAAAAAGTTTATCTGGACCACCGGTTCGTGGATTTTAAAAGAAGCGCTCCGCGACGGAACACAAGCGCAGAAAGCGGCTTTGACGAAAGCGCTGAAAGACGGCAATATTGTGCCGCACGCACTTCCTTTCACCACGCACACCGAGCTGTTGGACGCAGAAACGCTTTCTTACGGGCTCTCGATTGTAGACGAGCTTGACGCCACTCGCGGCAAAAAAACCGTTTCGGCAAAAATGACCGATGTGCCCGGACACACGGCGGCGATTGTACCGTTACTTGCCGCGCACGGCATTAAACTGTTACATATCGGCGTAAACGGTGCGTCTGCCGTACCCGAAGTGCCCAAATGCTTTTTGTGGAAAGTGGGCGGCGCCGAAGTGGTAGTGGTCTATTCGGGCGATTACGGCGGGGCATACAAAAGTGAATTCGCAGAAGAAGTATTATACTTTGACCACACCCTCGACAATCATGGTGCACCCGCCCCTGAAGCCGTACAGAAAAAGCTTGCAGAGATACAAAAAGAATATCCCGATTATATGGTTTCTGCCGGCACTTTGGACGAATTTGCCGAGGCGATTTGGGCGGTTAAGGACAAACTGCCTATTTTGACGGGTGAAATCGGCGACACTTGGATTCACGGCAGTGCCGCAGACCCGTATAAATCCGCATCGTTGCGTACGCTGATGCGCTTAAAGCGAGAATGGTTGCAAGACGGCACAATGGAGCGCGATACCGACGAATACAAAGGCTTTTCCGACGGGCTGTTGTGTATTGCCGAGCACACCTGCGGTATGGACAGCAAAATCAGTTTTGCGGATTATGAAAACTATTTGAAATCTGATTTCAAAAAAGCGCGAGAAAAAGACGATGTTACTGCAAAGCACATTTTCCGCGATTTTCCGCACGGGATTGTTGCCGCATTTAACCGGCGGTTCAACTCCAATCAGAAAAAAGGCTCATACCGCGTGATTGAAAAAAGCTGGGCGGAACAGCGGGCATATATTGACAAGGCGGTTGCCGCCCTTTCCGACGCGCACAAAGAAGTTGCACGGAAAGCCTTAAATGCGCTGCGCCCGTCGGACTTACTCCCTGCAAACGGTACGGGAAAATATGAAAACCCGATTTCGTTTGGTGCATACACGCTGGCGCTCAACGAACACGGCGGCATAGCGCGTTTCACGCATAACGGCACGGATATTCTCAAAGAAAGCAACGCACCGCTGTTGGAATACCGTGCATTTGCTAAATCGGATTATGATTTTTGGTTTACGCACTATGCGCGAAATATGAAGCAAAACGGCGGCTGGGCATATCCCGATTTCGGCAGACCGCTGTTAAAATACGCCGAGGGCAAATACCCAGTGGGGCGGTTCTATTACAAAATGACCGACAGCACGGTTGATGAAACAGCGGACGGCGTAAAGGTTTTTGTAACACTGCAATGCGACCGAAGGCTTTGTGATGAGCTCGGTGCGCCGCGAAATGTGCAGGTTGTATATGCCCTGTCTGCGAAGGGACTTCGTTTCTCACTTTTGTGGACGGGCAAGGACGCCAACCGCTTAACGGAGGCTATCTATTTGCACCTATCCCCTGCCGGCACAGGAGACGACTTCCGTTTGCAAAAAATCGGCACGGAAATCGACTACCGTACCACCGCTTCTATGGGCGGGCGCAATTTGCACGCCGTGGAAAAATGTATCTTGCGCACAGCCGACGGCAAATATGATTTTGTTAACTTGCACGCACCGCTGATTTCTGTGGGCAAGGGCAAGATTTTGGAATACGATAACAAAATTGAGGATATTGAAAAAGACGGCATTTCCTATGTGCTTTGCAACAATGTTTGGGGCACGAATTTCCCGCTGTGGTATGAGGATAACGCCCGATTTGACTTTGTAATTGCACCCGCAAAGGACGAGAATATATGAAACTGATTTACAAAAAACCGCTTATTTTCCCCGCTTGGGGCATTTTCAGCGGCAAGGACGCAGGCAAAACCTACTACCGTCTCGAAAATGACAGCGTGGTATTTTCGCCTGAAAAAGACAAACTGCCGCATCATAATCATATTGAAATGACAGGCTTTGAGGCGTCGTCAATTATCAGTTATAAAGTGGACGAACAGAAACGCTTGAAACTCTATTCATTTTGCGTGTTCCCGCAAATTCGCGTAATTCCCAATTTGACCAGGGGCGGATTGACGCGTCATTTTGAAAATGCCGAATTGCATTTCAAAAATGCAAAGGCAGAAGTCACCGAAATCCGTTTTGACGGTATTTTGCAAATTAAAGAACAGGCAGGCAGTGCGGCAATTTTCCGCCGCCTGACTGCGGCACGCAGTAAAAAGGCGCTGATTGAAGAAATCACGGTAAAAAATACGGGCTCTGCCGCCGTGCACTTTACCTTAAAAACCGACAAGCCCCAACGCACAATCCATAAGATTTTTATGGCGGAAAACCGTGACCAAGAGGTATTCACCGTCGCTTTTGACGGCGAAACAAGGCTTGCAAACCGAAGTGTGCAGTTGACGCTGCGTGCGGGGCAGGAAAAAGTCATCACAAT
>JBJEPU010000146.1:0-2266 GCA_051881395.1 Candidatus Fimenecus sp. | reverse complement strand
CAAACCGAAGTGTGCAGTTGACGCTGCGTGCGGGGCAGGAAAAAGTCATCACAATTTGCTACGGTGCGGAAAAACTGACTTTGCAAGAGGCAAAAGCAGAGTTGGATTTGAGAAAAGAGTTTATAAATGACTCAAAATCCCGTTTGAAAATCAAAACGCCGGACGAAACTTTAAACCGTATGTTGGATTTTTGCAAAATCCGTGCAAGTGAGAGCATTTTCAATACGAAAAACGGCTTCATGCACGCGCCCGGCGGCGGCAATTTTTACGGCGCGCTGTGGACCAACGACCAATGCGAATACGCAAACCCACTGTTTGCCTATCTTGGCTATCCTGTGGCGCAGGAGCAGTCTTTAAACTGTTATCGGTTGTACGCAGACCTCGCGAAGCCCGACAAAGCCATTCCCACAAGCATTATTGCCTGCGGTGACGGGCTTTGGCACGGCGCGGGCGACCGCGGCGACACTTCCATGTTCCTTTACGGGCTTGGCCGCTATCTTTTGAGCACAGGCGACCGTGAAAAAGCTCTGGAATTTTTACCGTCCATTGAAACAGCGGCAACCTATGTAAAAAGTCAAATCACCGCTGACGGCATCGTGAAAAGCGACAGCGACGAGTTGGAAAACCGCTTTGAAAGCGGAAAAGCCAATCTTTCCACATCGGTGATTACATATGATGCGTTTTTGTCGCTTCAATATCTTTACAAAGAATTGGGCGAGGCGGAGAAAGCGGAAAGTTACCGCGCGTTGGCAGAGAAAATCGAAAACGGCATTGAAAATTATTTCGGCGCCAATGTAGAGGGCTTTGAAACCTACCGCTACTGCGAAGAAGAACCACATTTGCGCTCTTGGATTTGCCTGCCCCTGACGGTGGGGATTGACACAAGAAAAGACGGCACAATTAAAGCACTGCTGTCTGACAAACTTTCCAAAGACAGCGGCATTTTAACAAAAAGCGGCACAAAAACCTATTGGGACCGTGCGGCGCTGTACGGAATGCGCGGGCTTTTCTATGTAGGTGAAAGCGACAGGGCTTTAAATATGCTCACCGCTTATACCAAAGAGCGACTTCTCGGCTGTCACCCGCCCTATCCTGTTGAGGCATTTCCCGAGGGCAACTCGGCACAGCTTTCCGCCGAAAGTGCGTTGTATCTGCGCATTTTCACCGAGGGTATTTTGGGGTACAGACCGACAGGGTTTTCAAAATTTGAGATTAAACCGAATTTGCCGAGTGCCTGGGACAGTTTACAAATACAAGGTATGGAATTGTGCGGTAAAACGGTGGATATTACCGTGAAAAACGGCGAAACCTACACCGTGCAAATCAACGGCGACACCGTGACCGTTCCCAAAGGCGAAACCTATACATATACAATCTAAAACGATTTAGGAGATAGTACTATGCATTTTGAACACCTTACATTGCGCGCTGTTTACACCGCAAACGACAAGGAAAAGACAACCGACCGTCTGCAAAACGAGGATTTTGAAATTAAAATTCAAACAGAGGGCAACTGCCTTTCTGCCTCGATTATTCCTCACACCGCCGTATCTTTTAAAGTGTTGCAATTCATTTTGCCGCGCACCTTTGAGAAGACGGAGCGTGTATTCGTTAACGGCTACCAAAGCTGGACGGACAGTTTTGAATATGCTTACGGCGAAAGTATGCGGGAACTTACAAAGCTGACGGAATTTTGCATTACAAAAACGCCGATTGGAAATATCGGCTTCCCCAAATCGGGCGACAGCCTGTTTTGGAAATATCCCCGCACAGCCAATGTGTTTTACGGCTGGTCATACGGTTATATCCGCAACGAAAATACGGTGGAAATTTACGGCTCCCTTTCCGAGCGTTCGGGCTACACTGTGGTTACCTTTGATATGCACAAAAATGTGGTTATCATCGACAAGGAACTGGCAGGCGTAACCTTTACGGCGGAAACGGAACTGCTGTCCCTTGCAGTTGTTAACGGTGAATACGATGCGGCATTTGATGAATACTTTGCAAAAATGGGCGTTACCTGCCGCGAAACCAAGCGCCGCACGGGGTACACCACTTGGTACAATTATTACGGCAATGTGGACGAACAGGTTGTACGCCGTGATTTGGCAAGCATTAAAGCCTTAGATGTCCCCTTTGACTGCTTCCAGATTGATGACGGCTATCAGGCGGCAATCGGCGACTGGCTTTGCACCGACACAAAAAAATTCCCCTCGGGTATGAAAAGCATTGCAGACGATATTCACGCAGGCGGTATGCTTGCAGG
>JBJEPU010000145.1:0-8624 GCA_051881395.1 Candidatus Fimenecus sp. | reverse complement strand
GCAGTGTGTCGCAAAAGGTACTGACTGCACAGTTGCGGGATATGGAAGCCAGCGGTCTTGTGCACCGACAGGTATATGCCGAAGTGCCGCCGCGGGTGGAGTATTCTCTTACAGAGCTCGGGCAGAGCCTAAAACCGGTTTTGGACGCGATGCAAAATTGGGGAGAGGAATACAAGGAAATCCGAAATGGATAACTCCAAAAACAGCACAAAAAAACAGCGCATCTGCCTGAAAAAGACAGATGCGCTGTTTTCGGATTTGCAGTATAAATTATATCAATGCATCATAAAGTGCGGGGACAATCGCGCTGAGAATGTACGGCACGGCGAACGAAAATGCCACGGAGGTAAACAGCGTGACGCCGTATTTTTGCAACCATGCGCCGCCGTACAGCACGGCGAAAATCGGGGCGGCAATGATTTTGACAAACAAATTGGATTTGCCTTTGCCGTAGATTTCCTCTTTCAAGGTCAGGGCGTCCTCCCACTGCGGGAACAAATTGGTCAGGCACGAAATGCCCATCCATAAAAACAGGAAGTTGGCAATGTGGACAATCCCGCTACTGGTGAAGAATTCCCCGAGATAATAAATGTTCACCGCGCCCACGGACACCGTAATCAGCCCCAACAAGAGGTTGAACAAAAACGGGAAAAAGCACACGCCGAACGAAACCGAGCGTTTGCGGATAATTTCGTGCTCAATATGCCCGCACATTTCGTTTGCCCGCAAATATCTGCCGTCTTCAATCAAAACTTCATAAATGCGGCAGGTCAAATGCTCAAAGAATGCCTGCAAAAAGGTACCGATAATCGTAATATATTTGACAATCAAATAGGAAATTCTCATGAGATATCGTAATCCCCCTCACACAAGATTTGCTCCATGGTAACCGAGCCGTCTTTGTAGCCGGTGACCTCTGCGGGAATGGTGTAGCCGTACCCTGTGAGCATGTCGATGACCTCGTTATAGGCGGTTTCTTCGCCGGCCGCCGCCGCGCTCAGCGCAACGGTATATACGGTTAATAAAGAGGGAGAGCTGTTTTCGTATACATCATTGACGATGGTGTACGCTTCGCTGTATTGCCCCTGCGCCAAAAGCATCAACGCCTTCTGACGATAGAATTCCGTCTCCAAATCGGAAGAAACGGCAAGCGTTTCATCACACAAGGCGGTTGCTTCCTCGTATTGCCCTTGAATGCGTAACCGAATGACCCGCGCAAGCGCCGGGGAATTATCCTCTGTATTGAAGTCCGCCATCAGTTGACACATCGGTTCAATATCGCGGTCGGTTTTCGCATATAACTCCGCAAGCAACGGCGCATACAGCCAAACCATATCCGGTGCGACGGTTTGAATTTCTTCCAAAAAGGCGATTTGTGTTTCCAAATCTTTTTCGCATAGCAAGGCGACATAGTATTTGTAGAACGACAGCATCGCACTGCTGTAATTCTTCGCCTGCGGGTCATACGCATCGGCAACGCCGGTTGTGTCCTCTGTTTCTGACTCGTCCGCCTGTGTGGTGGTCACCGGTGCGGTTTTCAACGCTTCTAATTGCGCAATCAACTCGTCATAAGGAATATCCTGCGCCGCGGTGGTTTCATAGGGCGACAACAGCGCGCTGACTGCCTGCGCGGTCGCGGTAATTTCAGCGGCATTGTCCAAGGTTTTCTTAACCGCGCGGAAATGCGGCAGGGAAAGCTCCCAACCGTGTATATTGGCGGCAGGCTCGGAAAGCCCGCTGACATAGCCCAAATCGGCGGCCAATAAAATTTCACGCTTATACACAAGCTCGCCGTTGATATGGTTGTTGAGCATGGTGTTTGCCGCAACAGAGTATGCGTCCAAGGCGGAATACATTTTCTGTTCCGCACGCAGACTGTCTGCCATATGCACGGCAACGAAGGTTTCGGTGTGGTCGGCAAAGACATACCCGCCGTAGAATACAAAGCAAATGGCAACAATCGCAAAAAAGATATTTAAAAAGTCGAACGGATAATGCCGCAATCCCGCGTCACATTCTGTGCAATAGGGGGAGGCGGGATTCTCGGCTGTGCCGCGCCGTTTTTCCCCACAGCAGTCGCAAAGCTCCTCTTCCGGAATCGGCTCGTTCGCGGCAGGCGCTTTGGAAGTTGTCGGGGGGATTTTCTCAGTGGATAGCTCGATTTCCGGGTCAACGGGTTCGGTTTCCGCAACTTCTTTGGCTTCGGCTTTGGCACGGTCCAACTCCTCTTGGAACACCTTTGCCAATTCTTCCATTTCGTCGTGTAGGGCTTGTTCATCCGCCGCCTGCGCCGCTGGCACAACGGGCTGTACGGGCGCGTCCTGCGGCACATCAGCAGACAAGCCGTTTAAATCGTTCAAATCACTCAAGGCGATACCTCCTTGCATAATATCTATATTATCATACCATATCTGTCGGACGATTTCAAACCATTTTGCGCAAATTTGCAAAGTTTACAAATCCGTCATATTGTCATTGCGTCAGGGGAAACGGTATGCTATACTGTTTCAAAAGGAGCGTGCGGAAATGGAAAGAACAAAGAAAAGGCTGAAAACGGCAATCCTTTGTATTTTGATGCTCTGCCTTATTGCGGGCGGCACAGCGGGGTGGTATTTCGGCGTGTATACCAAGGATTTTAAAGTGACGAAGGGTGACATTTTTTCGGAAGTGTACGAAGGGGATTTTTATGAAAATCTGCCGTTTGACGAATATTTGCAGTCGGTACCGTTGTCGACAGAGACCTATATCGTCGATATTCGGGACTGCGGCGCGCGCACGGACGCGGAAAATAACCGCGACGCGATACAAACCGCGATAGACGAAGCCGCGGCGCACGGCGGCACGGTGGTTGTCCGCGGCGGGGACTATGTTACGGGCAGTCTGAACTTAAAAAGCAATGTGACGCTGTTTGTGGAAAAAGGCTCTGCGCTGGTTGCTTCGCGCAAGGCTTCGGATATGGATAAGGGCTGTTTGTTATACGCGGAAAATGCCGAGAATATTAAGCTGACGGGCGGCGGCAAGCTGTGCGGCGAGGGGAATTATTATTCCCTTGCACCGAAAGAACCGCCGAAAACCGAGCCGTTCGAGAAAACGCTCGGCGTTTGGGAAATGCGGCAGGAATACCGCTACCGCGTGCGCTTTGCCCATGAGAGCAAATACGGTAATTTGGTGCGGCTTTACGGTTGCCGCGGCGTGACGATTGCGAATTTTATGCTGGAAAATTCCGCCGCGTGGACGCTCGAACTCAACGGCTGTGACGGCGTGCAAATCCACGATTTTGTCATCAACAACAACCGCCATATTGCCAACACCGACGGCATAGATGTGGCGGGCTCGTCTAATGTGACCATAGAGCATTGCTTTGTTTCCACGGGCGACGACGGGATTGTGCTCAAAAACAGCAAATCGCTCGGCAAACAGGCGATGATGGAAAATGTGACCGTGCGCGACTGCAAGGTTTCCTCGTGCACGAATGCGTTTAAAATCGGTACGGAAACAAGCTTTGATATTTCGGGCGTAACCGTGGAAAACTGCGAATTCTTTATGGACGATATTTACCCGGGCAGTGTTTCGGGGATTTCGATTGAATCTGCCGACGGCGCAAAGGTCGAAAATGTGGAAATTCGCAATATTCAAATGCGCGGCGTTGCCTGCCCGCTGTTTGTAAGCCTCAACAACCGCAACCGCGACAAAGATTTCGACAATACAGGCGCAATAAATAATGTAAAGGTAGAGAACCTTACAGCAGACGGCATAGAAATCCCCGTGATTATTACGGGCACAAAAGATTTGACCGTGCAGAATATTATGCTGACCGATTTCAATTTACAGTATGCGCCGGGAGAGGATTACTACGATTATCGCCCGTTTGTGCCGGCGTATGACGATACCTACCCCGAGTGCAACCGTATGCGGAATTTAAACGCTTACGGGCTGTACGGACGGTATGCGGAAAATGTGAAGCTGAACAACTTTACAGTCATCCCGCGCGAAAATACCAAACGGACGGAAATGCTGTTGAAAGAATGTACCGTTATCACCGACGAAACGGCGTAAAATACAATAGATAAACGCAACGCCCGCAGTCTTTCGGACTGTGGGCGTTTTTATACGCGCTGTTTATTTGTTTTTCTGTTCGCTGTATGCCACGGCGGCGCCGATAAGCCCAGAGAAGAGCGGATGCGGGCGCGTTGGGCGGGATTTGAATTCGGGGTGTGCCTGCGACGCCACAAACCACGGATGGTCGCGCAGTTCCACCATTTCCACAATATGCTTGTCCGGCGAAACACCGCAAATGTGCATCCCGTTTGCCTCCAACGCCTCGCGGTAATCGTTGTTGACCTCGTAACGGTGGCGGTGGCGCTCGTGAATGAGTTGTTGCCCGTATGCCGCATAGGCTTTGGATTTCTCGTCAAGCATACACGGATATTGCCCCAAACGCATCGTACCGCCGAGATTGGTGACATCGTATTGGTCAGGCATCAGGTAAATGACGGGATTTTCGGTATCGGGGTCGATTTCGGTGGTGTTGGCGTCTTTGAGCCCCAACACATTGCGGGCAAATTCAATGACGGCAATCTGTAACCCCAAGCAAATGCCGAGGTAGGGGACTTTGTTCTCGCGCGCATATTTTGCCGCGCAGATTTTGCCTGGAATGCCGCGCGTGCCGAAGCCGCCGGGAACAAGAATGCCGTCTGCGTCTTTCAGGATTTCCGCCACATTTTCATCGGTGATGGTTTCGGAGTCCACCCAATCAATGTGTACGCGCGCGTCGTGGTCCAACCCGCCGTGCTTTAACGCCTCGTTGACGCTCAAATACGAGTCGTGCAGTTCCACATATTTGCCGACAAGCGCTATGTTGACCCGCTTTTTCAAGGTGGCATTTTTCTGCATCATACGAAGCCAATCTGTGTGGTCGGGCTCGCCGCAGGTAAGCCCCAAACGCTCCACAACAATATCGGCAATGCCTTCTTTTTCAAGTTCTACGGGGATTTCATACAGTGTGGGCATATCGCGGTTTTCAATCACATTGCGCGACGGCACATTGCAGAACAGCGCAATTTTGTCTTTAATATCCTGCCCGATTTCGTGCTCGGTGCGCAAAACAATCACATCGGGGCGAATGCCGATACCCAACAGCTCTTTGACAGAGTGCTGTGTGGGTTTGGTTTTCAATTCCATAGACGCGCCGAGGAACGGCACCAAGGTGACATGCACAAACATACAGTCGCCGGGGCGTTCCTGCGCAAATTGGCGAATGGCCTCTAAGAACGGCTGGCTTTCAATATCGCCCACCGTGCCGCCGATTTCGACCAACACAATATCAATGCCCTCTGCCTCGTTTAAGGCGATGCGGCGCTTGATTTCGTTGGTGATGTGCGGAATGATTTGAATGGTTTGCCCGCCGTAAACGCCCTTGCGTTCGTTCGAGAGAACATTGTAATACACACTGCCCGAGGTGCACGAGCTGTTTTTGGTTAAGGAAACATCAATAAACCGTTCGTAATGCCCCAAATCCAAATCGGTTTCCGCGCCGTCGTCGGTCACAAAAACCTCGCCGTGCTGAATGGGATTCATCGTGCCGGGGTCAATGTTCAAATACGGGTCTAATTTGATGACCGTGACCGAAAGCCCGCGGTCCTTCAAAAGCCTGCCGAGCGAAGCGGCGGTAATGCCCTTGCCAAGGCCCGAAACCACGCCGCCTGTGACGAAAATGTACTTTGCTGCCATAAAAAAGTCCCCTTTGAAAAAATGTTCTGTTGCGATTGCGAATTGCTTTGTATCCGTATGCTTTTATTTGTGATACAGTGAATTGGTTTGCCGCGCCGGCTCGCAGGTGACAAGCACACCGAGCTTTGAAAAGGTATGCAAATCCACATCCGACAAAATGACGGTGGAATGCATTTCGCATCCGCGCAGTAGCGAGAGCGCCTGCATCGCCTTTTCGGCGGTCGGATTGGTCGCCGCGGAAATGGAGAGCGCCAACAGCACCTCGTCGGTGTGCAAACGCGGATTTTTGTTGCCCAAGTGGTTGACCTTTAAGTCCTGAATCGGTTCAATGACCACGGGGGAGACCAAGTCAATTTCGGAATTGATACCCGCCAGCGCTTTGAGCGCGTTTAAAATCAGCGCGGAGGACGCGCCCAGAAGATTGCTTGTTTTGCCGATGACAATTTTACCGTCGGGCAATTCCATTGCCGCGGCGGGTTGCCCCGTTCTTTCGGCGGCCGCCAATGCGGGCTTCACACAGCGGCGATACTCTGCCGTTACGCCCAACTGCTTCATTAAAACTTCCAATGCAAAAATCTCATTTTGTACCGCTTCGCCGTTTTTCGCGGCAACCAAGGCTTTATAATAGCGTCGAATGACCTCTTGGCGTGACGCCTCACAGCAAACCGCATCGTCAATAATGCAGTTGCCCGCCATATTGACGCCCATATCGGTCGGGGATTTATACGGCGAAGTGCCGAAAATGCGCTCAAAAATCGTGTTAAGCACGGGGAAAATCTCAATATCGCGGTTGTAATTGACCGTGGTTTCGCCGTACGCTTCCAAATGGAACGGGTCAATCATATTGACATCGTTTAAGTCGGTGGTTGCCGCTTCATAGGCGAGGTTGACGGGGTGCTTTAACGGCAAATTCCAAATCGGGAAGGTCTCGAATTTGGCATAGCCCGCCTGTACGCCGCGCTGATGCTCGTGGTAAAGTTGGGAAAGACAAACCGCCATTTTGCCGCTGCCCGGCCCCGGGGCGGTCACCACCACAAGCGAACGCGTGGTTTCGATATAATCGTTTTTGCCAAATCCCTCGTCGCTGACAATCAGCGGAATGTTGGCGGGGTAGCCTTCGATGGTGTAGTGGCGGTATACGCGCACACCGAGTTTTTTGAGTTTTTCTTCAAAAGCGACGGCGCTTTGTTGCCCGCTGAACTGCGTCATGACGACACCGCAGACCGAAAGCCCGAACGAGGTGTATATGTCAATCAAACGCAAAATATCTTGGTCATAGGTGATGCCGATGTCACCGCGCACCTTGCTTTTTTCAATATCGTTGGCGCAAATGGCAATGATGATTTCCGCTTCGTCCCGAAGTTCCAACAGCATTTTCATTTTACTGTCGGGCAAAAAGCCCGGCAACACGCGCGAAGCGTGGTAATCGTCAAAAATTTTGCCGCCGAATTCCAAATACAGCTTGCCGCCGAACGAGGCAATGCGCTCGCGGATATGGGCAGACTGCGTCTTTAAATACTTGTCATTGTCAAAACCGATTTTCACTTTTCTTTCTCCTGCACATCTGTTTTTTGCGTTTTCGGCGCTTTGTAAAAATACCTCAAAAATACAAAAACACACCTCGTCGGTGTGCTTCCACCACAACGCCGAAGTGTGACACTATTCATTATACAGAATGTCATTATAAAAATCAAGGGTGCGAAAAAACTTTTTTCGGAAAAATCGAATTTTTTTCAAAGCACCCAAAATGCACAGGGGGTTGTAAGGCAGAGGTATTTATGGTATGCTATCATTACAAGAAACGGAAAAAGTGAGGGAATTTTATGCGGGTTTTGAAAAAAATCGGCACCGCCGTGCATTCGCGCGCGGGCGCATATGTATTTTTTGTGCTTGCCGCCTTGTCTTTTGCCTTTTTAAAAAGTGCAACATGGACTTACGGCTGGATTGCACAACTGTACCCTTTGGGCGACAAATTCGTGCCGATACTGCTTTGCGTAATCGGCGTTTGTGCGGCGTTTTTGCTCTTTTATTTGTTGTTTTTGGGCTTTACGGACGAAAAGCAAACACCGTCTAAACCCAAACGGGTTTTAAACGGCATACATACCGTATTTTCGGTGCTGTCGGTTGCGTTGTTTGTGTATACGGCGGTGCTCTTGTTCGGATTGGATTCAGGGTTTTCCGCTGAAAACTTTTCAAAAGGAATATCTGCACTTTCCGCAGGCTTTGTGTATATTTGCCTTGCAATTACCTTGCCGCTTGTGTTGGTATTTTGCTACGGCGGGAAAAAGACTTTGCGCGCCGCGCTTGCCTGTGTTTTGACGGCGGTGCTGTTGCTTTTGCCGAATCTGCTCGGTACTAAGACCGCGAATACTTGGAAAGCGCCCGGTCCAGAAATCACTTTGCAGTCGGAAAATGTGTTGGCAGGTGCAAGCATTGCGTTTGAGAGCTTAAAAGAGGGCGAAAGCCCCGACGCACAAGCGATTTTGCAGGAAAATGACGCTTGCTGGACGCCGCAAGCGCCGAACCGTGCGCCCGCAGAGGGGCAGGCGGACGCCAACAACAGTTATGTGGAAATCGAGCTTTCCGCGCCCGCCACTTTTAACACGGCGGTGATTGAGGAAGTCGGCAACGAGGCGCAGTATTTCCGCTTGCAGGCATTTGTCGAGGAAGAATGGGTAACAATTTACGAAAGCGAAAAAATCGAAGCGAGCCGTTTGTGCAGTTTTGACGCGGTGACCACAGACCGCGTGCGGCTGTCGATTGATAAATTCAGAAATGACGAAACGCCCGTGCGCATTCGGTCTTTGCGGCTGTATAACGAGCCTGTGCGCACAGTAGAAAATTTTGAAGTGACGGCGTATCAGCGTTTAGACGGCGATGTGCCCACCGAAATC
>JBJEPU010000144.1:0-1688 GCA_051881395.1 Candidatus Fimenecus sp. | reverse complement strand
TCGGAACGAGTGAAATATTACTTCGTAATGTGAAATACGCTTCGCATGTGAAATATGCCTATGGCATATAATGGAACGAATTTTATTTCACATTTTGCCGTAAGGCAAAATATTTCATAATCCGTGAGGATTATTTCATATCGCGTCAGCGGCATTTCATTGGCTATATTTTCTTATTGGTGTTTATATCAGCATTTTACGCCAGCATTTTTTTCGTCTCTTGATAAAAAACGGTATTCAGAGAACTTTCTGTATACCGTTTTTTTGTTGATATATCAAGGTTTCTCGGACTTTTTTGGATTGCCGAAAATCCTGCGAATTTTTGTATTTTACACTATCGGAGATCCTTCGCTTCGCGCAGGATGACAAATTGGGGTTTGTAGGGGTAATTTATACGGTAGGGCGGGGGCTTGCCCCCGCCGTCAATTCACAGCAAACCCTGCGGCGGGGGCAAAATTCTCCGAATTCAGGCACCCTTTTGTCTGCTTCACAGACATTTCCCCTAACAGGGGAATAACCCCGCCCTACCCTGAAAATGCATTTCGTGCGTAGGGAACGGTCTTGACCGTTCCGTCAAATACCATAAAAATTCACGGGCGGCCGAGGTCAACCGCCCCTACGACTGTATGGAACGACCTCAGTGTCATTCCGCAAAATTATATCGAAATTTACGGGCGGGCGTGGAAACCCGCCCCTACAACGGGTCGTCGAGGACTGTATAGTCTGGTAAGATAGTTTACAGAATGTACGGGAGGATTGTTTACACATATATGCTAAAATAAAAGGCAGATAAAATGCTGAAAAGGAGTGTTTTAAATGCCGTGGGAGTGCAGAAGTGTGGAAACAATCAGAAAAGAATTTGTAGCCAAAGCGATTATGGGAGAGGAAAGTATAAGTGCATTGTGTCGGCAATACGGCATAAGCAGACCAACCGCATACAAATGGATTGAAAGATACAGGAACGGCGATAATATGTCAGACAAATCACACGAACCTTTTTTCAAGCCATTGAAAACATCTCCGGAAAAAGAATATCTCATTGTGGAAACGAGAATCCATCATCCCACTTGGGGTGCACGGAAAATACAAAGATATTTAGCAGACCGAGGCTTTGAAGACTTACCCGCCGCAAGTACAATATCCGATATTATCAAGCGAAACGGATTGGTTTCGGTGGAGGAGACTGAAAAGCATACTGCCTGGAAAAGATTTGAAAAAGAAAATCCAAACGATTTATGGCAAATGGATTTTAAAGGTCACTTCGGTATGCTCAATAACAACAGATGTCACCCATTAACGGTTCTTGATGACTGTTCAAGATATTCGCTTTGTATAGACGCAAAAGATAATGAGTGTTGGAACGGCGTAAAATCAAGCCTTGAGAGACTTTTTTACGAGAACGGAAAGCCTGTTGCTATTCTTTGTGATAACGGTTCGGCATGGGGGAATTGCAAGCAACACCATTCAGCGTTTGACTTATGGATGATGCAGTTGGATATATTACCCATGCACGGAAGACCTCTGCATCCGCAAACGCAAGGCAAAGAGGAGCGTTTTCATCGCACATTGAAAAAAGACCTGCTTGAAAGAACAGCAATCCGCGACCTCGTGCATGCACAAGAAGAGTTTGATTTATTCCGATATTGCTACAACAATGAAAGACCGCACGAAGCATTAAATCTCGATGT
>JBJEPU010000143.1:0-8704 GCA_051881395.1 Candidatus Fimenecus sp. | reverse complement strand
AGCCCCCGCCCTACTCTATTATAACAGACATTTCCCCTAACAGGGGAATCACCCCGCCCTACCCTGTAAAATACATTTTGTGCGTAGGGAACGGTCTTGACCGTTCCGTAAAATTATATCAAATCACACGGGCGATTCGTGAATCGCCCCTACAAATCGTAGGGAACAACCTTAGTGTTGTTCCGCAGAATTATATTGAACTCCACGGCGGGCGTGGAAGCCCGCCGCGAGGTTCGATGTGAATTGACGGCGGGGGCAAGCCCCCGCCCTACCATACAAATTATCCCTACAAACCCCAATTTATGTGTGCAGAGCCATACACAAAAAGGACAGCGAGCGTTTCTCCGTCTTATGCATTCAACCCCACCGATATGACTGTTCGCATCGGTGGGGCTTTTGTGTTGTGCGGCTTTTCGACCGTCACGGTTGTTCTCTGAATTCCTTGGGCGTTTGCCCGCTGTACTTTTTAAACATTTTTGTGAAATAATTCACATCGTAAATGCCGCAATGCTGTGCGACGGACTGCACTTGTAATTTTGTGGTGCGCAACAGAAAGGCGGCGTGCTGCATACGCTTTTGCGCAATGAATTCCGTCAGGGTTTTCCCCGTCTCCTTTTTAAACAGGGACGAAAGATAACTCGCGTTGACATTTAACAGCTTAGAAAGATGCTTTAAGCTCAAATCTGCGGTTAAATCCGAGTCCACCACCGTTAATACTTTTTGCACAAGCGGGGAATACTGTTTGGTGGAATGCTGTTTGACAAGCGCACAATAGGTGTTGACCATTTCGCGTTGCAGCGCGGGGAACTCCTCGGGTGATTGCACGCGCTCAATGCGCTTGGCGAAGTCCGAGGAAACGCTGTCAATATAAAACGGATGCACCGAGCCGTATTCCGCGGATTTTCGTAACAGCGTATTCATAATAATACAATAGTTTTTCGCGTTACGAAGTGCGTCGGGCGTGCGTTGTTCCAAAAGGATTTTGGAAGCGTTCGCAATCATCGGTTCGGCTTTGTGCGCCATACCCTGCGACACCGCCTGCATCAAGCGCCGTTCCGCGTCATACCGCATTTCCAAGCTTTGCACCGCCAACAGGGCGTCGTCGCTTTTCGAGGGAAAGCCTTGTACCAGCTGTGCAATTTTTCCTTCGGTTACCGTGCCCGTCACCGTTTGCACCGTGAAATTGTCTAAACTGCCCCACAGCGTTTCTCCGAGCGTGTTCCAAAGTGTTTCCAAATAGCTTTCCTCCGTGAAGAGCGGCAAATTGCCGTAATATTTTTCCGCTTGCGAAACGATATGCGCCGGCACGCCGTAGCGTTCGGCAAGCTCTAACAGCGCGGGTTCTGTGATTTCTTCGGCAAGGTAAGGCCCTGCCGCCAACACGGTGCGCACTGCGGTATTCGGCAGCAAAACGAAGCAATATCGGCAGAAGAAAACATCCTGCACTTTGTAAATTGTATATGGCGGCACAACCTCCCACGGCGCCGTAAACAGGCGGTTATCCTGCATTTGCAAATGCAATCCGTCGCGCAAGCCGCGGTCCAGCACGACAGGTGCGGGTGCGGTTTCGGAAAAAATGTGTACATCTATCTGCAAATTTTTCAGCATTTTTTGCAAAAAAGCAAGTTCCGCGTGATACGGCATGGCAATTCTCCTCTCAATGTGCTTGTTTTTGAATAAAAACCATTCTTATTATCGTACAATTTTTGGCAAAAATCAATATAAAACAAAAATTTTACGAGAAAAGGCAAAAAAATTCCTAACAAAAAGACAATTCATTTGTTAAAATATAAACAAAGAATATTCGGCGTTTTCAACAAAGAATATAATTTGCAATGGAAAATTTTAGGAAAGATGAGGGAAAGCCTTATGGAAAAACAAGCTGTCAGACCTTTCGGCATCCGCGACAAGCTGGGCTATATGTTCGGCGACTTCGGCAACGACTTCACATTTATCCTCTCTACGATGATTTTGATGAAGTTTTACACCGATGTTATGGGTGTCAGCGCAGGCGTTGTCGGTACGGTGATGATGGTTGCCCGTTTTGTGGACGCGTTTACCGATGTCACGATGGGCAGAATTTGCGACCGCCACAAAGGCAACAAAAACGGCAAATTCAAGCCGTGGATTTTAAGAATGTGCGGCCCTGTCGCCATCGCTTCGTTCTTGATGTACCAAGGCGCGTTGGCAGGCGCACCCCAATGGCTGAAAATCGGGTATTTGGTGATTACTTATATTCTTTGGGGTTCGGTGTTCTACACCTCGATTAACATTCCTTACGGCTCTATGGCGTCGGCGATTTCCGCAGACCCCGGTGACCGTCAGTCCCTTTCCACCTTCCGCACCATGGGCGGTATGTTTGCAGGTATGGTCATCGGCGTAGGTCTTCCCTTGATTGCGTATGAAAAGAGCGCCGAAACCGGCAAGGAGATTTTGGTCGGCAGTCGCGTAACGCTTGCCGCAGGGATTTTCTCCGTATTGGCGATTGTATGCTATTTGCTTTGCTATAATATGGTTACAGAGCGCGTGCGCCCCGAAGTTTCCGAAGATGTGTTTAAAAACAACTCCGTCGGGCAGATGCTCAAAAATGCGTTTAATAACCGCGCGCTTATCTCCATTATCGTAGCGTCCGTGGTGATGCTGTTGGCGCAACTGACCATGCAGAATATGGCAGGCTATGTGTTCCCCGAATACTACAACAGTGCAAAGGCGCAGTCCGCTTCCACCTTAATGATGATGGTCGGTATGCTTGTAGCCGCCGTTGTGGCAAAGCCCCTCGCCAAAAAATTCGGCAAGGCAGAGGTCAGCATTGTTTCCAATTTGTTCGCCGGCGCCATTTGCATTGTGATGTTTGCGATTCGCCCTGAAAATGTTTGGGTGTATGTGGGGCTTCAAATGCTCTGCTGGTTGGGACTGGGCGTGTTCTCCATGGTTTGCTGGGCGCTCATTACCGATGTTATCGACTATTCGGAACTGAAAAACGGTATTCGTGAGGACGGCTCTGTGTATGCGCTTTATTCCTTCGCCAGAAAACTCGGGCAGGCTTTGGCGGCAGGGCTTTCGGGCTGGTTGCTTTCGGCAATCGGGTACAGCGAAGCCGCTGCACAGCAGGGGTTGCCGCAGACCGAAAGCGTGTTAAACGGCATTTACAATATCTCCACGCTTGTGCCCGCAGTTGGTTTCATAGCGCTTGCGCTTGTTTTGTGGTTCTGGTATCCGCTCCACAAAAAACAGGTCGATGAAAATGTCGAGGCGCTCAAAGCCAAACACGAAAACGCAGAAAAATAAAAACAGCAAAACTGTCGGCGGCAGGTCTGCCGACAGTTTTTTAAAGAGATAAGGAGCGAAAATAAATGAGAAAAGTTTTAAATATCAACCGCAAATGGGCGTTTCGCAAGGGTGTGTCCGCCGTGCCCGCAGAAGTGCCCGCCGATTGGGATTTTGTGAATCTCCCACACACGTGGAACGCCATTGACGGACAGGATGGCGGCAACGATTATTACCGCGGCACCTGTATGTATGTAAAAGAACTTGACCGTGAAGAAATTCCCACAGCGGACAGATATTATCTTGAAATAAAAGGTGCAAATTCTTCGGCAGATGTGTATATGAACGGCGAAAAGCTTGCCCACCACGACGGCGGCTATTCCACTTGGCGCGTGGAAATTACCGACCAACTAAAAAAAGGTACGCAGATTGCAGTGGCGGTGGATAACGCGGAAAACGACCGTGTTTACCCGCAAATGGCGGATTTCACCTTTTACGGCGGGCTGTACCGTGATGTCAACCTTATCGCCGTCAGCGATTCTCACTTTGATTTGGAGTATTACGGCGGCCCCGGTATTGCCGTAACGCCTACTGTAAACGGCGACAGCGCAACGGTAGAAATCGAAACCTATTTGACCGACGCCAAAGCAGAGCAGACCGTAAAATACACCGTGCTTGACAAAGCGGGCAACACGGTTGCTACCGCCCAAACCGCGGCGGACAGCCCGAAAGTCACGGTGGAACTTTCCAATGTTCACCTTTGGAACGGCAGAAAAGACCCGTATCTTTATACTGCAACTGCCGAACTGTATGAGAACGGCAAGGTGCTTGATACTGTCTCCGCCCGCTTCGGTTGCCGCACCTTTAAAATCGACCCCGAAAAAGGCTTCTTCTTAAACGGTGTTTCTTATCCCTTGCGCGGCGTTTCCCGTCACCAAGACCGTTGGGGAATCGGTAACGCGCTGTTGCCCGAGCACCACAGAGAGGATGTGGAGCTGATTTGCGAAATGGGTGCAAACACCATTCGTTTGGCGCACTATCAGCACGACCAATATTTCTACGATTTGTGCGACGAAAAAGGTCTTGTCATCTGGGCGGAAATTCCCTATATTTCAAAGCATATGCCCACAGGCCGCGAAAACACCGTTTCGCAGATGAAAGAACTGATTACCCAGAATTACAACCACCCGTCCATTGTGGTTTGGGGACTTTCCAACGAAATTTCCATGAACGGCTCGGACGCGGACTTGGTGGATAACCACAAAATGCTTAACGATTTGGTGCACGAAATGGACAAAACCCGTCTTACCACGGTGGCGGTGGTTTCCATGTGCGATATTCACGACGAATACCTGCAAGTGCCCGATGTGCTGTCTTTTAACCACTATTTTGGCTGGTACGGCGGCGACACCTCGATGAACGGCCCGTGGTTTGATAAGTTCCAAGCCGAATTTCCGAATATCCCCGTGGGGATGAGCGAATACGGCTGTGAGGCGCTCAACTGGCACACTTCTAACCCCACACAGGGCGACTATACCGAGGAATATCAGGCATATTACCACGAAGAACTGATTAAACAACTCTTCACAAGAGAGTATATTTGGGCCACGCACGTTTGGAATATGTTCGATTTCGGCGCGGACGCACGAAACGAGGGCGGCGAAAACGGGCAGAACCACAAAGGCCTTGTCACCTTTGACCGTAAATACAAAAAAGATTCGTTCTACGCTTATAAAGCATGGCTTTCCGATGAGCCGTTTGTGCACATCTGCGGCAAACGCTATGTGGATAGGGTAGAGGACACCACCAAAGTGACCGTCTATTCCAATTTGCCCGAGGTAGAACTGTTTGCAAACGGCAAGAGTTTAGGTAAACAGACAAGCGATGTGCATTTCTTCTATTTCGATGTGCCCAACAGCGGCGAAACGAAACTCACCGCCGTTGCAGGCGACTGCAAGGACGAAAGCGTTATCCGCAAGGTTGATACCTTTAATGAGGATTACCGCCTGAAAGAAAAGGGCGCAATTCTCAACTGGTTTGATATTACCGCACCCGAGGGCTATTTCTCCTTGAACGATAAATTGAGCGATATCCTTGCTTGCCCCGCAGGTGCACAGTTGTTCGGCGGTATGATGGCGCAAATGCAGAGCGCCGCGGGCGGTATGGCGGCAGGCTTTGAGATGAACGAGGGTATGATGCAAATGATGGGCGGCTTTACCGTGCTGCGCCTGACCAATATGCTGGGCACGGCAGGCATTAAAGTCACCAAAGAACAGCTTTTGGGCTTGAACGCCGCGCTTAACCAAATCAAAAAGCCGTAATTTTGATTCTTATATAAAAGTCTCCCGAATTTCCTGTATTCGGGAGGCTTTTTCTTGACCGCACCTTGTTTTAAACATCGCCCCGGTTTACTGTATTTTCGCGTAGTGGCGGGTTTCCATGCCCGCGTTGGATATTTTGATAGCGTATGAGCACAATAAAGGCGTACGCAGAGCATAAACTCTGTGTACGCTTTCTCTATTTTGTGTGCCAATCCGATAAGCAGTTTCTGTTGGCATTTGACAGATTACTTTTGAAAATCGGCATGATTTCATAATGAAGCCTTTTGAATAATTTTTTCTCCTTGTTCAATAATATCTATCCATTTTAATAGCGTTTCCTTTTTAATAATCATTCGTGCTGTTACAAACAATTCGTTCCCACGCTTTTTGACATCTTCAAAAACAAAAATGCACGAACCATGAATATCTTTCATATTTAACCGCCCGTGTGCCAAAGCATTTCGTATATGATAAAATATGCTCATAAACTGATTGCTTTTGTTATCATATATACAAATTCTTTCTCGTTCAAAGTTGTGCGGGAAATTATGCAACAAATCTGCTTCTGCTAAAACAGAATCAATATCTTTTACGGTTTTTGAAGAGAAGACAAGTTTTTGACTTGATGAAACTTGACATAATTGTTTGTTTAGCCAATACGGATTTTTCCATGGGTTATTCCAACCGTACTCGTGTAGCGATTTTCCTCTTGCTGAAAGATTGGGACAAGGTGAATGGAAAACGAAAAATTTTACAATTCTAAACAAATCTGCATCGTTAAACTTTTCATCGGCAATCCATTCCAGCCAATCCGCGTTTTGTTGTGTTACCATATTCGCTATTCGCTAGGATTTTTTTCTGCTGCACACACAAATGAACCAATGGCAACTATAAATGCGAATACAGAAAAAACAGCAATAAAAAAAGATTCAAAAGTTTCATCATAAAGTATGTTTCCAAATCCAAGAATTGCCAAGAGAATACCGTTTATCGTACTCAAAATACCAATGATAATCCACCATTTTCTCGACATAAAAAAGACCTCCTCAAAAAATGACTGTATTTATCCTACGATTTTAATTAATAATGCGATAGCAACCACGATAACTAATACAACGGCAATGAACATTGTCATAATAAACACCTCCGACTATTCATAATTTATTGATACAAGGTAAATATAATCTTGTAGCTATATTGTATGACGAATTGTCATATTTGTCAAGTGCAAATATGACATAATGTCATCGGTGGTGTTATGAAAAATCGTTTAAAGCAACTTCGTAAACAACGAAATTATACGCAAATTGCAGTTCAAATAAACACGGGAATTGACCAAGCACTTTTGTCCAAATTTGAGAATATGGAGCGTGTTCCGCCCACGGAAACACTGTTTATATTGGCGGAGTTTTACGGCGTGAGTATTGACTACATCCTTTGCCGTACGGATAATCCGAATCTCAACAAATAAATTGTAAAAAGGGGACTGTCCCCTTTTTACGGCTGTGATTTCCCGAAAACTGCAAAAGTCTCCCGAATTATGATTTCGGGAGGCTTTTTCTTGACCACACCTTGTTTTTGGGGTAAAATATCTATATCTGCATTTTACAGCGCAAAGGACGGAGAAATATGAAAAAATTTATGGATAAGGATTTCCTTTTAACCACCAAAACGGCAAAGGATATTTATAAAAAAGGCGCGGAAAAAACGCCGATTTTCGATTGGCACTGCCACCTGTCGCCCAAAGAGATTTACGAGAACAAACAGCCTGCCGACATCGCGGAACTGTGGCTGTCGGGCGACCACTATAAATGGCGCGTGATGCGCTCCTGCGGCATTTCCGAGGACTATATCACAGGCAAAAAATCGGGAAAAGAAAAATTCCGCGCCTTTGCTTCGTGCCTGCCGTATTGCATCGGCAACCCGATGTACCATTGGACGCACCTCGAATTACAGCGGTATTTCGGCGTGGAAACCCCGCTTTCGGAGAAAACCGCTGACGAAATTTACCAAAAATGCAACGAGAAAATCAAGGCGGGCGGCTTTACCCCGCGCGAATTGATTGAAAAATCCAATGTTGCGTGCGTCTGCACCACCGACGACCCCGCCGACACGCTGGAATATCATGTCCTGTTACAAAAAGAAAAGAACTTCAAATGCCGCGTGCTGCCCGCATTCCGCCCTGACAAGGCGCTCGGTATCGAATTGCCGAACTTTATCCCGTGGATAGCGGCAATGGAAAAGGCAGTCGGGCGTGAAATTCACACCTTCCGCGAGTTGAAAGACGCGTTGAAAGAGCGTATGGATTGGTTCGAGGAAAACGGTTGCTGTGCTTCCGACCACGCATTTACCTATGTGCCGTATGCGCCCGCGACGGACGCGCAAATCGAAAAGATTTTCAAAAAAGGCTTGCTCGGCGGCGCTTTTACCACTGACGAGCTCGACAAATACCGTACCGCGCTGATGCTGTTTTTGGGCGCGGAATATGCACGCCGCGGCTGGGCAATGGAACTGCACATCGGCCCCATGCGCAACAACAACAGCCGTATGTTTGCGCGGCTCGGCGCGGACACGGGCTTTGACTCGATTGACGACCGCGAAATCGCAAAAGGGCTTTCGGGGCTTTTGAACGCGCTGGATTGCAAAAATAATCTGCCGAAAACCGTGCTGTTCACCTTAAATCCGAAAGACAATTATGTGCTCGGCACCATGCTCGGCAATTTCCAAAGCGACGAAATCCCGTCCAAAATCCAATTCGGCTCGGCGTGGTGGTTTAACGACAACTACGACGGTATGCGCGAGCAGATGAAAACGCTCGCAAACCTTGGGGTCTTGGGCAAATTCGTCGGTATGGTCACGGATTCCCGTTCCTTCCTTTCCTATCCGCGACACGAGTATTTCCGCCGCATTTTGTGCGAACTCATCGGCGATTTGGTCGAAGAGGGGAAATACCCCGCTGACATTGAATTTTTGTCACAGGTTGTCGCCGATATTTCG
Organism: Candidatus Fimenecus sp.; assembly: GCA_051881395.1. Taxonomy (GTDB): domain Bacteria; phylum Bacillota; class Clostridia; order Oscillospirales; family Acutalibacteraceae; genus Fimenecus. The sequence continues at coordinate 119 of JBJEPU010000143.1, read as the reverse complement.
TATAACAACGCCGCGAAGTATTTCGGGTTGGAAGCATAATCATTTCCGCAGATTTGGATTTGTTGGGGTAATTTGTCATCCTGAGCGAAGCGAAGGATCGCCAATAGCACAAAATAAAA
>JBJEPU010000142.1:0-8718 GCA_051881395.1 Candidatus Fimenecus sp. | reverse complement strand
AGACACAGCACTTTGACTGCTGCATTCGTAGGTTCGAATCCTGCCACCCCAGCCACAACTGACAAGTTCGAACTTTTTTATCATAAAAGAATGTTTCGGACTTATAATCGAAAAACCGGGTAGGTAACACTACCCGGTTTTTATTTTAAATTTTCACCACACGCACCTGCAAGCGGTCAAACGCTTTGCCTTTTACACCGGCATAGCCGTTGGAATTGGTTTCGTTGAAATCCCGCACCCAAGGGAAATAGTCTTTTCCGACGGGGGCAACGCGGTATTCCACGGCGTAGCCGGGCAAATCTGAAATCGTCATTTGCAGCATATCAATTTCCTTGCCGAGCACACCGGCATAGCCGCTTGTGTTCGTGGTGTTGTAGTCCGTAACCCACGGCAACCATTTGCCGTTTTTTGTGTGCGCACGGTATTTGATATGCCCTTTGGAAAGTCCTACACGAATGGCGGTAATCGCTTTGCCTTTTATGCCGGCATAGCCGTCGGAATTGACATCGTTGCAGTCCTCTACCCACGGAAGCCATTTGCCGTCTGAATATGCCTGATACTCCACATGTACGATTTCGGTGGTCGGCGCGGCGGGTTGCGGCGTTTCACTAATTACAAAGGATTTGACTTTTTCGAGGAACGCAGTCCAGCCATACGGTTCACCTGCTCGAATTCTGCGAGGGCAGTCCTTACCACTCCAATGATTGTGCTGTACGACATTTTCAATCGGAATATTGTATTTCATCATCAACATTGCCGTTAACGCTGCCGCATTGTCCGTCGCCTTTAAGAGGTCGCCGTTTTCACAGATTTCAATCGCAAGGCTTTTGCGATTTCCTGTACCGTTCCCGCCGTCGCCTGCGTGCCAAGCGTTTTCGGTATCGGGAACGCACTGCACAATTTTGTTTTCGTCCACCGCGTAATGCCACGATATGGACTTGTCCTTCCAACTGCCGCGCAAGAGATTTGCGTGCGCCACAGCGTCCGCCGTTGCGTTCGTGTTGGCGGTATTATGTATCGTGATATATTCGGGCGTAAGCGCATTTGCGGGGCGGCATTTACAGCCGACGGGTGCGAGCATTTCAAGGATTTCAGCCATTGTCATTCCCTCCCTCGTCTAACTGTGCTTTGTACGCGTCCGCCGCAATGGCGTTTTGCGTAAACGAATTGTTTTTCCACCACGCCCAAGCGGACGCGGCTACGGTGAATACCGCGGTCAAACCCGTGTAGAGTTCTTCATCAGAGAACGGCAACGGGTTTTTGCCTTCGGCAGTCAGTACCTGATTGACAAGTGCGACTACAAGAACAATGGTGCGAACAATGGTTTCTTTGCTGATTTTCATATTATTTCCTCCTAATTTGGCTTGTGAATTTCTTCCAAATCACTCAAACGGTGATTGATAACCTTGACTTGTTCCTCTACCACCGGCATACGGCGGGCGAAATTGTTGTGCTCTCTGACCTCGCGGGTCAATTCGTCGATTTTGGTGTCTGTAACAGCCTGCGAGGTCTCGATGCGCGCCTGTGTTCCGACCGGCGGCAAAATTGGAAATGATAACGCCGACCAAGGTCAGCCCGCCGCTTATGAGCGCGATGATAATGCCCTCCGTCATTCCGTTCCCTCCGTTTCGTTCAAAACCGCTTTTGCTGCATCGCGCACTTGTGCAAGGCTCGTAGCGGTAGAAAGCCCAACGGCAAGTTGATTCACGAGCTGTGTATCGGTCTGCACAGTTACCGCATCTTCATACTGCATTTCTTCCGTTTCGACATATTCTCCGTTTACAAGCTTAATCATAAATCCACCCCCGTAACGATTATTCTGCTTCCTTCAAGCATATCCACGCCCGATGTGCGCACGCCGAAGGTAATGTTTTTAATACCGCTGTCAGCGAATGTACTCGCATAGGCGCAGGTGCTTTTTTCGTTCTTTGTAGAAAATGAACCGCCCGTTATGAGGTCGGTATCCGCTGTTTCGATAATGGTATCGGGAAACACGCCCTTCAGTAAAACGCCGTCTTTGCGGACGTGCAAATGGAACAGAGTGTTTTTTGAGCCGTCAGTCGTGTGCGCTCCGCTGTAACAGGTCAAATACTGTTTCCCTGCAAGCGTATAAAAGCTATTGAGATAAAAGGAAGTGTTCGGCGTTATCTTTCCGAAAAAGAAAACATTGTATTCGGAAAGATTGAAGTATGCTCCGCTTAAGTCCTTGTCGATAAACAAGGTTCTTGTGTCTTGTGTAAGTACCGTGTCGAATAATACACGGCTTTCCTGTTTCGGAAGCGTTACACCATCACCGATAATTTCTCCGTTTACAGTCAATTGCAAAATGTTGTCGGTTAATACGATGTCGGTGGGAGTTGCTTTCGTCTTTTCGTCCGTGTAGGCTTTGGCGACCTTGTTCTGCACGGGGTTTTCGGATGTGTCGGACATCTCCGTATCAATGGGCACGGTCGGTGCAAGCACGGATTTCGGCACTTGCTTCGTTTCGCCGTCTTGAACGATAACGGCAATATCCGTGTCGTTTATGGCGGTAGCTTTGGGTAATTCTGTGATTTTCATAGGTTTCCTCCTTATGTTTTTACATTGTTTTTACGCCAAAAACCTAACCCATAGGTTTTGGTATAGTTTCTGCACCAAACCTGACCTCTCCAATCCGTATAGCGTTGGAACCCGGCTTCTCCCGATGCATAGTGTTCAAATATTCCACCATCGGTCGTTGGGTATTTAGACCACGATGCAATGGTATCAGTTGATTGTTGCACAAGAGAACTGTCAACGGAGTTTAGTTGTATATAAACCCCTGGGCTTAAGAGGCCAAGACTTGTATCTCCGATTTCAGCGCCAGTGAAACTGTACCAATTAAACCCAGATATACTCGTGTCTTTTGAGTTGAAAACTCTTTGGTGCGTTTCCCCGGTTCGGTCAACTACATACTGTGTGACATAATCTCCAATACGACACACTTGCATTGAAAATGCTTTGCTCACAGGGGATTGTATAATCGAAGCGGCTCTCTCGTCTGTTGTGACGATATACCAACCAGGTGTTTGCACTTCGGACAAGTATTCGACATTTTCCGAGATTTCTGTCGCTTCTGAAATCAGAGGATTCGCGCCATTGAAATCAAATCCGTTTTTGCTGAAAAATGATAATGGATAATCATTGTTTGTACTTGCGTCGTTTGAAAATGTCATGCCAATGCTTGCAAGCGTTTGCATTTTTCCGTTTTCGTCTGCTTTTTCAAATACTTGCCGCAAATAACCTGAGCCGGTTAAAGAACCGCTTTCGTCAAACGGGTACGATTCATAAACGGGCTGTATGGTAGACTGCGCGTACACTTTTTTTGATACAGGGTCGAATATCTGCGTTGTAAAACCGCCGATAAGTTGCATAGCCTGTTGCCCGTCGATATAAAACACTTTCCTGCCGAATGGGTCTGTTACATAGATTTTGCCGTCAGCGATGTTTAACCCTGCCGCGTTAATTATCACGCCCGTATTCTCTACTTCGGATTGCGCACAAGTCCAAGCATTTAATGCCGTTCCTTGCTCAAACAGAATGCCGTCCAAGTCAAGAAAGGCAACATCTTTAAACCCCTGTTCGCCTGTTTCGCCGCCATCATCCCAAACAGGCTCGTCAGTGCAGTTAAACCCGATTGCGAATTTTGCGTACTTTGCACCGTTTACTGGTATGACATCGGCGTGTATTCGATTCCATTCCGATGTGCCGTCACTTCTCGCATCAAAAGATTGCATCATACTGCTTATCGGATTTTTGTTAATATCAAGCCATTGGATTTTAAAGGCGTATTTGGCATGCACAATCTCTGCGGTTTGTGTCTGTTCACTCGGTGCATTTTTTACACGGTAATAAAATGAAATGACATGTGACATCATTTCAACAGGAATAGGCTCTATGTGCTCTACGCCCGTAAACCACAATTCCTCGTCCGATGACAAGCCTTTCAGATTGACATCAAGAATACCCTTGTTTCCGTCGAACCCGCCGACAGACGGCGCATACAGCACTTCTACATAGGATGTGTCATATTCATCATCTGACGCGCTGAAACAAACCGCATTCCAGTAATCGTTATGACCGGGCGTGACGAGCGTTGTTCCATCTTCGTCGTATGTACCGCGAACACAAAGGCTGTTACTTTCAAAAGACGAATCCTCTATCAGATTCGTTCCTCGTTCGACCTGCCCGATAGACAACTTGTCCGTCGTGATACTGTCTGCCCGAATCCATTCTGCTTGAATTCCGATTACATTAAGCAGACTGCATATCGCATTGCCGAATTTGTCCGTACCCTCCGTCCAATGCGGGTTGCCGTCGTTCCAACCTGTATTGGTTGAAAATGAGCCGTTCGCGTTTTGCATACAGATGTATTCGCTATCTTCAAGTGAAATACGGTCGTGCCAATAGCGAATTGTACCGCCGTTCCCATCAGACCGTTCCGTATAAAACAGCCCCATTGCGCTTGAGGCGGTTTTGTTTAAATTGTCAGTCGCTTGTTCGTAGGTGGAAAGATTTGCCTGCATTTCTGCGGCGGTTTCTTGGATTTGCTCAATGACTTTACTTTGTGACGGTGAGAACGGTGACGGATTTGGACTATTGGCTACATCTTCCGTTTCGCCCTTGGCAGAAAGTGCCGTACTTCCGTTTAAAGTGTAATTTACATTTGTCAAAATCGTTTTATGGCTCTTGCCGTTTTTCACAAAATCTATACTGTCCGTTGGGAACAAAAACGGCATCGACATCGTTTTCGCTTCAAACGGGATATAGCAAAAGCCTATTATTTTGTTGCCCAAATTATCAACAACCGACTGTGCGTTTTCTTGAATGAGCAGATTTCCCTCGATTGACACAACATAGGTATCATACTCCTTGTCTTGATAGATTTCTCCATTTGCACGGATTTCCACTCCTGTAATCGTAATGTACTGCTCTTGCAAATCGCTCGAATAGCGGCGGGTTTCGTCAATGGCAATGCTTTCTTCCATTTCCTTGCCGTACCATTCAAGTCGCAACTGACCGTTATAGTCCATATACGCGCAAGTCCCTGTTATTTGCGCAATCCAAATCAGCAATGTTCGGTATGTCAAATTGTCCTGTTCAGGATAATTTGAGATTTCATACTCTGCGTTTGTGAGCGATGATACATCATTGTCAGCAAGAACAACGCCGCAAATTCTGCAAATTTCCAAAAGTAGTTCAGATACAGTACAAGGGAAAGGAATCTTTATATCCGCGCGTTTGACATATCTATCAAAGCGTATCATTCTATCCAATGCCGATATGGAAATCGTGGAAAGTGCCCTCGGGGGGTTATCTACCTTAAACCAACCCAAAGGAATGTATGTGATGCTGTACGATGTATCATCCGGCAAACGGTTAAAATTTTCAATTTCCAATCGTGCGCCCTGTTCTGTTTGCAGTTCGTTATCGCTTTCAGCCACGATTGCTCGAGGTGAAATCGTGTCTTGCACGCCAACTTCCACAAACAACTCCGCGCCTTGAAACTGCCAATCGTTGAGAGAACCGTCATTGCGAAGCAGTAAGGTCAATTCAGAAGCGATTGCGCTACCGATTTCGATTTTTTGCCCTGTCGTTGAATATCTGTCCACAGAAAGTCCGTTGGTGCAAATGTCGGCATCTGTCAATTCTCGTTCGATTCCGTCTTTTTGGAAAACCGTAATTATTGCCTTTTGCAATCCACCGTCTGTAAACAATTTATATGTATTATCTGTTATCGGGTACACAAGCCGACACCCTCCCTTACTGTTCAATGATGCTGAAAGACACATTCGTCCATTTGTCTAATTCCGCATTGTATAACGGAGCAGTTCGGTTGCCGACATAAAACCGTTTGGTAATATAACCGCCAGACCTCGGATTCAGATGTTCAACCGTGATATATTCGGGAGAGAATATCTCTAACAACTCTTTGACTTCCGCAGTCGTCAAATATACCCAAGCGAGGGAAATCTTTTCAACGCTGCGAATGAAGTTTTTATGCATCAATCCGTCCTCTGTGCGCCCTGCTTCCGAATTTGATAAATCTTCCTGTGTCCACTCATAAGTAGAGGGACACTTACATACGCGTCCGTCTACTGACCGAATCGGATTTGCCAAGTTTGTGTCCCCCTTTCTTATCCGACGGGAACGGTTGTTACTCCGTTCCGTCTATTCTTTCTTAACAGTCCTTGCTCAATGTCGCTCGTGCTGACGGTAGCGTGGACCGTTGTTTCTTTTTCGAGCAGTTTTCGCAAAAGCCCATTCTGCTCACGCAGAAGCGCGTTTTGCTCTTGATTCGCATCGTAGACACCGCTACGAATACCGTCGACAATCTGGTCATTGTTCGCTACTGCCGTTCTACCGTTAGAGAACTTACCGACTATTTCGTTGTGGTTGGCATAAAACAATCCGTCTTCACCGTCTGGGAAACCGCCGTTTTTAAGTCGAGGAATACTAACAGATTTAATATTAAACCCGAAAGTACTACCGCCGATACCCGGCACCCAGTCGGGTACTTCCCAAGAGAGCTTGTTCAACATTTTAATGATGAAATTAACACCACTCTCGAAAATGCCGATGATACCGTTTACCATTTTCTTCACGAAACGAGTTACAGGGTTATCGTCTATATCGGAAGCGGCTTTTACTCCCTTGATAGATGCCATAATCAGAGCGATACCGATAGGTACGCCAGCACCTGTCAAACAGAGCAAGATACCGAGTACCAAGCCAAATCCCGAAATAATAGAAAGCACGGAAGCGAGGACGGTATTGATTTTGTCTTTCATGCCATCCCAATTTACCGCTACGGCAGTAGCCAGCCCAGCGGCACCGAGAATTATAAGCGCAACACCTAACGGAATACCAACGCCTGTCACACAGAGGATAATACCGATAACCAAAAGTGCTCCAGAAAGAGCCGCCATAATGATAGACAGGATATTTTTCACCTTATCAGACATCGTGTTCCAGCCAATTTTAGCCGCAGCAACAATACCAGTCGCACCGAGTACAAGTAAGGCTATACCGAGCGGAATAGCTACACCCGTAAAGGTCAAACACGCACCCAGAACGAGTAACGCTGCACTCACGGCAAGACCGATGATTGTGAGTGTTTGCTTAATATCATTCGGTAAGGCTTCCCAGCCGAGTACGGCTGCCGTAGCGAGTTCTGCCGCACCAACAATCATCAATCCAATACCAAGCGGAATAGCCGCTCCTGTAAAGGCAAGGACAGCACCGAGGACAAGAGATGCAGCACCAACGGCAAGACCGATAATCGTTATCGTGTTTTTGACATTCTCGGGTAATCCCTCCCAATTTTCTGCGACTGCGGTAGCCAAAACAACAGCACCGCCAGCAAGAAGTGCTATACCCAAAGGACGAGTAACACTACTTGCGAATGTGAGGATCGCACCGACAGCAAGCAACGCTCCCGAAATTATAAGCATTACATTGGTTACTTTATCCTGTATCGTAGCCGTTGTTGAGTTCCAATCTTCCGAAACTGCCGAGCCTAACATATAACCGCCGAGTGCCATAAGCCCCAAACCGAGAGGAACATTAGCACCAGAGAATGTGAGGATTGCACCAACGGCGAGTGCTGCACCGCCCAAAATTGCTTGAACATTGTCGAGATTTGCTTTTAGGTTTTCGACTACGGCAGATGTACCACTTGATACTTCGGCAGTTTCAAACATCTGACTATAATCGGGTGTACTGCTTCCAGCCGAGCCCCCATCCTTGTCTCCAATGACAGTAATCTCGTCCATACCGGCAAAAGATTTCTTAATCTTGTTTGCAGTTGATGTCGCAGTATCGCCATACTCTTTCAGATACTCTTTCGCTTTGATGAATGTTTTTGATCCACCCCATGCAGCGACAAATTGATTAAAAGCATTGAGTGCTTTAATTATCGCATTTGCCATAGTTTCCAACGCTGGGGTGATCGCTACAATCACAGGATAGAGAGCAGCACCTATCGAGTTCTTCAAATATAGCGACATTGTAGAGAGCTTGTTCATATTCGTGGCAGTTTCATCGCTATACTTCGAGATATTCTGTAAGCCCTCCGACACTCCTTGCGTAAACAACATAAACGCTCGGAACGCTCCACCGTAAACTAAAACGATTTTAAGGACTTGTGATATACCCTTGTAGGCTTTCTTTGTAGAAGCCAATGCTGATATACCAAAGGTCTTGAAATATCCACCGAGTTTGATAATACCTCGACCTGTCGCCGATGCACCTGTTCGCACCATAGATAAAATCTGCCTTGTTACTGACAGTTTCGCATTAGTGCTTTCTACACCGGGAGCATTTACAGGCACTTCAAGCGACTTCGGCACATCGTTTATAGCGGCGGTTGCCGATTCGATCTCGGTAACTGCCCCAGAAATACCGCCTGTGTCGATAGTCGTTCCTATCTGTGAGGGAATGTCGTTAATTGCAGAGGTTACATCCGCGATGCGATCACTCATGTCACTAATAGACTCGGTAGTTTTTGAGAGTTTTCCCAGAGGAGCTAGGTTGGAAAATGAAAGAGAAGCAATCTTCTCTAACTTCTTACAAGTTGAATCCAACCCCGAGGATTTTGCGGATTTATCGAGAGCTTCCAAAGTCGATTTAAGACTTTTTAACTTCTTTTCCGCACCGTCAGATTTGGTTTCTATCTCAATCTGTAATTGGTCTATCGTT
>JBJEPU010000141.1:0-8739 GCA_051881395.1 Candidatus Fimenecus sp. | reverse complement strand
ACCGTAAAAGCGTGATACAAGCAGTATACGGCTTTTTTCGGCGGTTTGCAAGTGGGAATACAGTAAGAAAGACGCACTTTGCACGGCTTTTGTCCGTCCTTTTTGCAAGGAAGGGAAAAATCAGGGGTTTTCAAGCGCCGTGCCGGGGTAATAATGCGCCAAAATTTCCTTGTAATCCGCCCCCTGCCGCGCCATATAATCCGCGCCGTATTGGCTCATGCCCACAAAATGCCCGCTGCCCGACACGGTAAAGTAAAAACTGCCGTCCGCATACGAAACGGTAAACGCGGGGGAACGAAGCCCCAAAAGTGCACGCAAGGCTTGCCCCGTCACGGTCTGGCCGCCGACGCAAACCGAGGTAACCACGCCGCTTTCACTGTCGGACACCGTCAAATCGGTTATCCATTCTGCGGGATTTTCGCCGAGTACAATTTCACTGTTCGCCGACAGCGCCGTGCGCATTTCCTCGGCGGAAAGCACGGTTTCCGTTTGCAAATCGGGCGAAAGACGGTCCCCTGTGCTTGTCACGCTCACAAGATACGGTATGTCGCCGCCCCAGATATTTGTCGCGCTTTCGGTGCGTCCCGCGCACAGCGCAAAATATGCGGCGGTAATCGGTTTTCCGTCATAGGTCAGTTTTTGTCTGTATACCGCCTGTACGGCGGCAGAGAATTTTTCGGCATAGGCGTCGTACTTGTCGCCCCATTTTTCGCGGCGCGTCTGTTCGTCGTAATAGCCTTGGTGAAGTCCTGTGTCGTCGGTGATGTCCGCATCGCCCGCCTTGCCGTCGGGATTTTCTTTTAAGCGTACCACATTGGTATACGCCGCGACCGCCTGCGCTTTGAGCGCTTCGGTCGGCGTGTCCGGCGGCAGTTCGCACGCAAGACAGCCGACCAAGTATTCTACCGTGTCGGTTTCTATGACATTGCCGCTTGCCGCCTGCAAAACGGTTACGGTGTCCGCAACGGTTTCGCTTGTATTTTGCGTTTTCGTTTGCCCGTTCCCCGAAAAGGCGGCAACGCCGGACTTGACCGTTTCGGCAAGACCGCCCGAAACATCAAACACCAATACGGGCAAGGTAAACAGAAAAAGGGCAAGTGTTGCGCATAAAATTCCGAAAATCCGCATAAACTTTTCCTCACTTCTTTGATTTTATTGACTTTGCATAAAAATTGAGATACAATATTATATCTATTAAAAGGGTTAATATCGCATTTGCCCGCCAATCCCCCGCAAAGGAGGTCTTTCGGATATGGCAGACTATATCTCTCCGATTGACAATGACGCTCTTTCTACTTTATGCGAAGAATTGCTGAAAAATAACCGCATCTACCCCGAGGATTACCGCCGCTTTGATGTCAAGCGCGGGCTTCGCAATGCCGACGGCACGGGTGTGATGACGGGGCTGACGCGGATTTGCTCGGTAGAAGGGTATTATATAGACGACGGCGAACGGGTGCCCAAGGACGGCAGACTGGTTTACCGCGGCATAGATATGAGTGAAATCGTCAAAAACTGTCAGGCGGAAAACCGCTTCGGCTTTGAGGAGGTCGCGTGGCTGTTGCTGTTCGGCGATTTGCCGACGCAAACGCAGTTAGACCGTTTTTCGGCACTTTTGGCGGAGTGCCGCGAACTGCCCGACGAATTCATTGAAGATATGATTATGAAAGCGCCCTCGCCCGACATTATGAACAAGGTCGCGCGGTCGGTGCTGGCGCTGTATTCCTTTGACGAAAATCCCGATGACATTTCGGTGGAAAATGTCCTGCGGCAGTCCATTCAGTTGATGGCGCAAATTCCGACGATTATGGCGTATGCCTATCAGGTCAAGCGCCGCGCATACGACCATAAAAGTATGTATATCCACCAAAACGATAAATCCTTAAAAACCGCCGAGTCGATTTTGCACTCCATACGGTCCGACCGCAAATTTACGGACGAGGAAGCAAAGCTTTTGGATATTTGTATGATTATCCACGCCGAGCACGGCGGCGGCAACAACTCGACCTTTACCACGCGCTGTATCACTTCGTCGGGCACGGATACCTATTCCGCGATTGCGGCGGGGATAGGTTCTTTGAAAGGCCCGAAGCACGGCGGCGCGAACATTAAAGTGCACAAAATGGTTGACGATATGAAAGCGCATATCAGCGACCCCACAAACGAGGGACAGGTTGCCGATTATCTTGCCAAAATCATTCAGAAGCAGGCGGGCGACGGCTCGGGGCTTATCTACGGTATGGGGCATGCGGTGTATACGCTGTCTGACCCGCGCGCCGTGATTTTGAAGGAAAATGCCCGTGCGTATTCGCAAAAATGCGGCTTTCAGGATGATTTTCGCACCTTGGAACTGATTGAACAGCTGACCCCCGAGTTGTTCTTAAAATACAAAGGCGAAAAGAAAAAAATCTGCGCCAATGTAGATTTATATTCGGGGCTTATCTACGATATGCTGCGCATTCCGCAGGAGCTGTTTACGCCGTTGTTTATGTCGGCGCGCATTGCGGGCTGGTCGGCGCATCGGATTGAGGAGTTGACCTCGGGCAGCCGCATTATGCGCCCTGCGTATAAAAATGTGTCGTTGCCGCGGCGGTTTGTGCCCATTGCGGACCGTATTGACAATCACGCAGTTCCCGCGGAGTATATTCCGCCCGAGGAACGGTAAAAATAGTGGAAAGAGGCTATGGATTATGCAGAAGAAAAAAGGTCGTACATTCGCGGGTATTGACGCAAAGGTGCTTGCCGCAACGCTCGGCATTGCCTTACTCGCGGCCATTCCGTTGCGCACGGTACAACTGTTTACCAATATGGAAAACTATACGGGATTTTTTGAGGAAGTCGATTGGACGGTCTATGTGGTGTATGCCGTGTTCGCCGTTGCCGCCGTTGTGTTGGCGGTGATCCCTGCGCTTTCCGCCAAACTGCCTGCCTCGCGCCCTGTGGTGCAAAAGAATAAGGCGCTGGCGCTCGGTGCGTTTGCCTTTGCGGCAGGCATTGCCTACGATGTGGCGCTGGGGCTTGTCAAGGTGTTGCGCACCATGAACGGTGTTACCGCAAAAACCGTGCTGACCGTGCTGTTCACGAACGGCATATTTGCGCTGATTTTGCAGATTATCTGCGGCATTGCGGCATGTATCTTTATGGTGTTGGTCGGGCTTTCCTATACCGGCGAGCGCGCAACCTACGGGGAATATCGTTTGCTTGCGTTAATGCCGCTGTTTTGGACGCTGTTCCGTCTGGTGGCGCGGTTTATGACCAAAATCAGCTTTACGATGGTTTCCGAATTGCTGTTTGAACTTGCCATGCTTTGCTTTATGATGCTGTTTTTGTTGTCCTTTGCGCGTATTTCGGCGCAGATTTCGCAAAAAGGCGAAATGAAAAAAGCCTTTTGCTTCGGACTGCCCGCGGCGTTTTTTGCGCTGACCATCGGCGTGACAAGACTGATTTGCACCGTCGGCGGCAGAGCAGAGCTGTTGGCGGACGGGTTCCCGTTTTCGCTGGCAGACCTCGGCTTCGGCATTTTTGCCGCCGCGTATCTGTATGTACATATGCAGTACGGGCGCCCCGCGTCGGAGGATGACGCTCTGCCCGAAGCATATGCGTCGCCCGAACAGCGCCCGCAGGATACGCGTTTGGACGAAAACTTTTTAGAGGAGTAAACGCAATTTGCTTTTTTTACAGAATGTGCAGACGGCCGCCATGCAGGTCGCCATCTTGTATGTGCTGGTCGCCGTCGGCTTTGTCTGCGACAAAACGGGGCTGTATACCGAAAAAGCGGCAAGGCTTACCAATGATTTGCTGTTTTACATTGTCACCCCCGCGATTATCATTCAATCCTTTACCACGATTGCTTACACCCACGAGGCGCTCAAAAATTTGTTGCTGTCTTTTTTGGGCGGCACGGTTTTACACATCTTTGCCATTCTTATCGCGTTGCCGTTCTTCCGAAAAGGCGAAAAGCGCACGGCAAATGTGTATAGGTTTGCCTGTGTGTATGGGAATGTCGGCTATATGGCGTTGCCGCTTGCCGCCGCCGTGCTCGGCGAGGAGGGCGTGTTTTTCTGCTCAGGCGTGCTCATTCCGTTTAATATATTCGCGTTTACCCACGGCGTGCGACTGATGTCGGGCACATCTACCGAGAAAACAGGCTTCAAAATGAAATGGCTGCTGTTTAACCCCGGGGTCATTTCGGTGCTTATCGGCTTGCCGCTGTTTTTGCTCGATGTGACGCTCCCGCGGATTTTGGCAGAGCCCGTCTCCTATATTGCGAGCCTCAATACGCCGCTTGCCATGCTGATGTTCGGCACCTATCTTGCCCAAACCGATTTGCGAAAAATGTTTTTGCGCAAGGAAACCTATTTGGTGGCGCTGTTAAAACTGATTGCCGTGCCGTCGGCTATGCTGTTGGTGATGCGGCTTTGCGGCATTACAGGCGTGCTTTGCACGGCGCTGACCATTTCGGCGTCCGCACCCACGGCGAACAACACCGTGATGTTTGCCACAAAATACGGCAGGGATACCGCCGCGGCGTCGCAGACGGTTGCCGTTGTGAGCTTTTTGTCTGTGCTCACCATGCCGTTGTTTATTGCGATTGCACAGCTATAAAATACAGCCGACAGAAACGGAGGATTTTCTATGGATATGAAACTGATTGTTGCCATTGTCAACAGCGAGGACGCACCCGCGGTGTTGTCGGAGCTGACAGCGGCTTCTTACAGCGTGACCAAGCTTTCCACCTCGGGCGGCTTTTTGCGCGCGGGGAATGTGACGATGCTTATCGGCGTGGAAAAAGAAAAGGTCAAGGACGCGCTTGCGATTATTGAGGAATTCAGCAGCCGCAGAACCCAGCCCGTGCCGGTAAATTCTACATATATCGGGGATTCGTTGATTTCCGTGCCGGTGGAGGTTACCGTCGGCGGCGCTACGGTGTTTGTGCTCGATGTGGAGCAGTTTTATAAATTATGAGTTTTGCACAGTTTCCCCTTTCCAAAGGGGATAGGTATTTTTTGGAAACGCGCGCCAAAACGCATACCCTGCCGCAAACCTTGCTTTTGGAGGGCGGCGAGGAAGATGTACGCCGTGCGCTTGCGCAGTATATCGCCTCGGCGATTGTGTGCCGCAGTGGGGAAGAAGCGCCTTGCGGTGTGTGTGCGGCTTGTAAAAAAAGCGCCTCGGGCAATCACCCCGACATCTTGTTGTATGCCCCCGAAAAGAAAAACGCTCAATTCAAGGTGGAGGTTTGCCGCCGCATTCGGCAAGACGCGTTTGTCGTGCCCAATGACGGCGACTGTAAGGCCTATATTTTGGAGGACAGCCAAAATATGAACGACAGCAGCGAAAATGCGCTGTTGAAAATTTTGGAGGAGCCGCCCGCCGGCGTTTACTTTATTTTGACCTGTGACAGCCGCGCGGCGATGCTTCCGACGGTGCTGTCGCGTGCCGTGGTGGTGTCGTTGCAGGGTGCGCGTACCGCGTTCTCCGCAGAAACCGTGCAGGCGGCAGAGGCGATTGCCGACGCGCTGTGTGCGGGAAGCGAATGGACGCTTTTGTGCGCCACCGCGCCCTTGCAAAAGGACAGGGACGAAATTCGCAATGTGCTCGCTTGTCTTGCGGTGCTGTTCACCGACGCGCTGTGTGTGCAATGCGGCGGAAATGCGCCGACTGCCGCGCAGGATACGGCAAAAGTCCTCGCAAAGCGCCTGCCGAAGCAGAAATTGTATGCGGCGTTTCGGGAGACGCAGGCACTCTTGCAAAGCGCCGAGCGCAACGCCAATACCAACCTCCTGCTGGCCAGCGTTTGCTACCGTCTGCGGCAGGCTGTGGAACAGAAGTAAACTGCCGCGTAGGCATAAATATAAAGAAAGGAACGATACCGTGCATAATAAGCAGATAGCATCTCTCGCTGTGTGCGGCATTCGTGTCATGTGATGACAATGGCAGAAGTTGTAGGAATTCGATTTAAAGAGGTCGGCAAGGTCTATTATTTTGACCCCGACGGAATGCAGTTTAAAAAAGGCGACCGCGCCGTGGTGGAAACCGCCCGCGGGGTGGAGTGCGGCGAAATCGCCATGGAAAACCGCGAGGTGGACGACAGCGAAATCGTCAAGCCCTTAAAGCGCATTGTGCGCCCCGCCAACGAAAACGATTTGCGCGTGGTGCGGGAAAACCGTGAAAAGGAACAAAAGGCGTTTGCGGTTTGCGAAGAAAAAATCCGCGCGCACAATTTGGATATGAAGCTCGTCGATGTGGAATACACCTTTGACGGCGGCAAAATCCTGTTCTATTTTACCGCGGACGGGCGCGTGGATTTCCGCGAACTCGTCAAAGATTTGGCGGGCGTGTTCCGCACACGCATTGAACTTCGGCAAATCGGTGTGCGCGACGAGTCCAAAATGGTCGGCGGGTTCGGTATGTGCGGCAGACCGTTTTGTTGCAGTACCTTTTTGGGCGATTTTCAGCCCGTTTCCATCAAAATGGCAAAGGAGCAGGGGCTGTCGTTAAATCCCGTGAAAATCAGCGGTACCTGCGGGCGCTTAATGTGCTGTCTGAAATACGAGCAGGAGGCGTACGAGCATCTTTTACGGCATACGCCGAAGGTCGGTGCGATTGTGGAAACCCGCGAGGGACGCGGCACCGTGGTCGAAAACAACCTGCTTACCGGTATGCTCAAAATCCGTTTGGACCGCCGCCCCGACGCCGCGCCCGTGGTCATTGAACGCCACGAGGTCAAGCTCATTCGAGACGCGCAAATCCGTGTGGATAAGGCGGAATTGGAATCCTTAAAAGGAATTGAATAAAAAAGGCTTGCTATTTTGAAAAATTGTGTTAGAATGTAGGTAAATTCTGAAAGGGAGGTCACGAAAATGGCATATCATATTTCCGACGATTGCATCTCCTGCGGCGCATGCGCGGCAGAATGCCCGGTTGAGGCGATTTCCGAAGGGGACGGCAAATATGTTATCGACGCAGACACCTGCATCGATTGCGGCAACTGCGCAGATACCTGCCCCGTTTCGGCTCCGCAGGCTGAATAATTTTTATGAGTGAAAGGCTGTCCGTTTTCGGGCGGCCTTTTTTCTTTGCTTTTTTGCAGTTTTGTGGTATGATTGCTGTATGAAACAAACAAAGCTTTACGAAAACGAGCATATGGAATATGTAAAACCGAATTTCGGGCTGGTGGTGTCGCCTGCGCACACCTTCGGTACGGACGCGGTTTTGCTTGCGCGCTTTGCCGCGCCGAAACGCAGTACCGTTGCCTGCGATTTGGGTACGGGGTGCGGCATTGTGCCGATGCTGTGGCTTGCGGACGGTCTGTGCCGCCGTGTGGACGGTGTGGAAATTCAAGAAGCGGGCTACGGGCAGTTTGTGCGCAGTATTGCGGCAAACGATTTAGAAGAAAAAGCGTTTGCACATTTGGCGGATTTGAAAGCGCTCGATACGGTTTTGCCGCGGGAAAGTTATGACCTTGTGACGATGAACCCGCCGTACAAGGCGGAGCATACGGGGATTTTAAGCAACTGCGCGCACGAGAAAATCGCGCGGCACGAAACCGCCTGTACGCTTGCGGAGATTGCCGCGGCGGCGGGTAGGCTTTTAAAGTACGGCGGGCGGTTTTGTTTGTGCATTCGCCCCGAACGGCTGTTTGAAACGATGCAGGCGATGGCAAATGCAAACATTGAACCGAAAAAACTGCGCCTTGTATCCAAAAATCCGCACACCGCCCCGTGGCTGTGCTTACTTGAAGGGCGCAAGGGCGGCAAGCACGGGATGCAGGTGCAAACCGGCTTGTATGTGTATGACGAAAACGGCGATTTAAGTGATGAAATGCGCCGCATCTACGGTGCGTATAAAGAGGAGGGACAGCGGTAATGGCAGGGATTTTGTATGTGGTCGGCACGCCGATTGGGAATTTGTCCGACTTTTCGCCGCGCGCGCAGGAAACCTTGGAGAAGTGCGACTTTATTGCCGCGGAGGACACGCGCGTTACGCTGAAACTGTTAAATAAATTTGAACTGAAAAAGCCGATGGTCAGTTATTACGAACACAACCGCCGCGAGCGTGGGGAAATGATTTTGGCGCGTTTGCTCGGCGGGGAGAATTGCGCGTTGGTGACCGATGCGGGTATGCCCGCGATTTCCGACCCCGGCGAGGATTTGGTTGCGCTTTGCCACGCACACGGCGTGAAAGTCGAGTCCGTACCGGGCCCCACGGCGTTTGCCACGGCGGTGGCGGTGTCGGGGCTTCCTTCGGGGCGGTTTACCTTTGAGGGGTTCCTGAGCGTCAACAAGCCGAGCCGCCGCGCGCATTTGGAAGAATTAAAATCCGAAAAACGCACCATGGTCTTTTACGAAGCGCCGCACAAATTGGCGGCAACGCTTAGCGATATGCTTGCCGCATTCGGCGACCGCGAAATCGCGCTGGTAAAAGAACTGACCAAAGTCCACGAAACCGTGGAACGCACTACCCTCTCCGTTGCGGCACAGAAATATGCCGAAACACCGCCGAAAGGCGAATTTGTATTGGTAATCGCGGGCGCGCCCGAAGAGACGCCGACGGAATATACCCTCTCGGACGCCGTAGAGTTTGCCCGTACACAGGTTGCGACGGGGCTTTCCACCAACGAAGCGGCGAAAGCGGCGGCGAAGCAGTACGGTTTTAAAAAGAGCGACATTTACAAGGCGCTGACATAGGGTAACGGTAATCATCCGAACCCGTCAAAAATGCAGTATTAAAGCGATA
>JBJEPU010000140.1:0-8809 GCA_051881395.1 Candidatus Fimenecus sp. | reverse complement strand
CAAAAGATATTTCGGTTTGTTTTTGATGTCCCGCACGGTAAACAAATCCCGATATAACAAGGTATGGGTTTCAAATTCGCGCGGATTTTCAGCATTTAAGTCAATCAGCCGCACGCCGCGGTCGAGTTTCGGTCCGTACACATGAAAGCCACACCCTTGTGTATAACCGAGGAGCATATTTTGATAGCGGCTGACGAAACTGTTGTTGTGGTCATGTCCGAAGAACATAGCCAATGTGTCGCCCATTTCGGAAACGGCTTCAAATTCGCCCGAGTTTTCGGCGGGGGTTGCGGGGGTTTCCAACAGGAAATCGCAATTCCCCTTTTGTAAAAATCGCTCGTCAATGTCATAAAACTTTCCTGCGTGCGCGCGGAACCCCTCGGCGTGCGGTTTATGGGATTTCGGCACTTCTTTGAGCACTTCCCACATTTCAGGCACGGGAATATGTTGGAACAAAATAGACGGCACATATTCGCCCGTTTGTTCCTTTAAACTGTCACGCACCGTGCGATACCACGCAATTTGTTCTTTTGTAACGCTTGCGCACTTGCCGTCAAGCGTGGTGGAAAGCGAGTCAATCAGATACAGATTAAACAGGATTTTTTCGCCGTCCGCCGAACGCAGGTTTATGTATTGATTGCAAAGCCCCGGCAAAGCGGTATCCCCCGCCACGGCAATGCAGTTTTTATGCGAAAGGTACATTTCGAGTTGTTTTTCTTTCGGAATCCCGAAGGCTTGGTCATCGTGATTGCCGAATACAAAGGAAAACGGAATATGCCGCGCCTCCAATGGGGCAATTAAATTGTCAATGGCACGCTTGTAGTTTTCTTCGCGGTCACCGAGCAAGAAACTTACACCGTAGCCTTTGAATTGGTCGCCCGTAAAGATAACCAAATCGGGCTTGGCTTCATCTAAGGCTTTTTCGAGAAACGCAAGCGTATCTTTCGAGGTCACCTGTGTGTCCTGCGTATCCGCAATCTGCATAATGCGGAAGGTACCGTCCGCATGAAAATACAAATCCGCGGTTTTACCGAGTGGAAAAGTCATAAACGTTTATCCTCACTAAATTGCAATCAATCCGCTTTTGCGGCTTTTTCTTTTTTATGAAACTTCTTTTCGAAAAACGCGTCTACCTTTTGCCCGACGGCACGGTCAAACGGCGGATAGACATATTTCGCAATCAGGAAATACGCAAGCACAGCGTACAAAACCCCGAACAACGCGCCGAATAAAACATCAGTGGGGTAATGCACCATTAAGTAATTGCGCGAAAAGCCGATGAGCACAGCCAAAATCAAGGCAGGTACGCCGGGTTTCCACTTTTTGTTCAGCAGTATCGCTGTTGCCGCGGCAAACGAGCACGAGGTGTGCCCCGACGGGAACGAATAGCTCGACGGCAACGAGGTCAAAAGCTCCGGTTTGCCGTTTGCCCCGACGGGAAAACTCGCATACAAATCGGCAAATTCCGCGAAATTGAACGGACGCACACGCGCAAACACATTTTTCAAAATCAAATCGTTGACAATCAGCATCACAATGAGCGCAAACGCCATGGTCACACCCGATTTGCGGTATTTTTTCATAAACAGGAAAAGCACTGCCACAACAATCCAAAACCAGCCGCCCTCACCCAAAACCGTGATAACGGGCATAACGACATCTAAAAACGGACACCAAATATTTGCCTGAATCCAAGCAAATACTGCATGGTCAAACGCGGAAAACGCACTGAAATCCATAATATAACCTCCTAAATTTTCAATATATCAAGCCAACAGCGTTACATTTAACGCATCGACGAGATAAAATATATGTCCCAACACAAATGCAACGCTCAAAAAAGATGTAATATCTTTTTTCAGTTTCAGAGACGGAACGCGCAAAAGCAACAGGAGCATAGGCAGTACGGGAAGAATATACCGTGGCTGCATACCGACCACATAAGATGCATTGTTGGGGGTCCACAAATATGCCGCCGCACAAAAACCTGCAATACAAAGCAAAATGCCCGCGCCGAGAAATAGTTTGTCCGTCCGGCGTAATTGCGGTTCTACGGTTTTTCCGTATCGAATGCCGCTTAGCAGCAGTAACGCTGCAAACAGTAGCCCCCAAGTTTTTTCAACACGCAGATTTGCCCACGCCATATGAGAGCCGAACAAGGAATACAACCAAGTTTCCTTTTCTGCAAAGTATGCATTTACCCAAAGCGAAATAAACGCTTTCGGATTGCTGAAAATATACCCCAAAGTATACGTGGTTGTTTCCGCAGAAGAACCGGCATCACTCAACCGGTGAATATTAAAAATCACCAACCATATAAACGCACACACTGCCACGCCGCATACAGAAGCAATGCTTTGCTTCTTCGGTAGATTTTTGTTGAAAAGAATCACAGGCAGTACGGCAAGCAAAACGATATACACGCCCGCTTTCGGTGCACAGAACACCGCCATGCAAAGCACCAACTGCACAATATCCCATATGCGGATTTTTTCGGCGGTATACGCCAAATACAAAACTTCTGCGAGATAATAAAATGCGAAAGCAATTATGACAGAATCATAGGAATAGGACGCTGCTTGCTGTAAGGTCAACGGCAATAATGCCACAGCAAATAGGATATTTTTCCCAAACGGTATTTTTTTCACCGCACACGCGCCCAAAAAGGCAAACAACAGCAAATTCATTATTCGCCCGAGATAGAAGGTAAACAACGAAGACAGATGCAGGACTTTACCGACGGCAATGCCGAACCCGGAAGCGGCATAACATACATAGTTCCCACTGATAAAATCACTGCTGATTTCGATTTGTTCTTGATTCTCCTCCACGCCCAAAATATTATTTATCACCGTGGCATATGTGGAAACAGTCGGTACAAGCACTTTTCCGTAAAAAGTGCTGATAACGCCGTTATAGTCTGTATCACAAGCACGGATATACACGGTTTTGTCCGGCGTTTCCGTTTGCTCTGTACCGCTTATCGTGTTGGCAAAACGGTAAGCTGTATAATAATGTGCAACCTCATCCGGCACACCGAAAGGCGTAATTAAGGCCGTATACCCTATCCCCATTATCAAAACCGTTACAAAAAACAGCGTATGTTTTTTCGCTCGGAACACATAAGCACAAAAATACACAATGGTAAACGCCGCCAAAAGCCCCGCAGAAAACGCCAAAAACAACAATCGCGCCATCGTGTATATGGGGGAAAGGATATAAAATGTCATATCCGATTGCCGTGGCACACCGTTCGCTGTCCATTCGCCGTCCAAATAACAATCATAATCGCTTCCGTAAAAGCAAAGTCCGGCATTTTTCGGAAAATCACCTGTGATTTCAAGCGTATAGGTCTGACCGCGCACATTGCCGGAAATCAAGCTGTCAAAATTTCGGATAATTCTGCCGAAATACCATGCAGCATTCAACTGCTCATGGTCTAAGACATAATCGTCCAAAACAGTCCCGTTGCTGTCCAGCAGACGAATGCGCAAATTGCCGTTGATGTCAATCCAAGAGCCGTCCAACGACAGTGCGTTGCGTTCTGCGAGCTTTTCCTCGGTAAACCCGACAAAAATCTCGTAACCGCTTATCGAATCCTTGGCTTGAAAGCTCTGGCACAGTACAAAGTCGCTGTCAGGAATTGTAAACTTCTGTTCGGATTTTTTACAATTGACAGAATAGTACCCCAATGTGTTCTCTGCCGCCTTCGGCGTGATGTAAAACTGAAAAATCACGCCCAAAAATATCGACAGCACCAAAAAGATGGCGGCGAACACGCACAGCACCTTCCACAGCGGTTTTTGCTTAGTCTTTTCCATTCGCCTTCTCCCCTTTTGCAAGTTCTTCCAACTCTTTTTCCCGAATGGCAACATTTTGAATGGTGGATTTCAGTTTTTGCTTTAATGCCGAAACCTCTAAGGATAAAGAGAACAACTTCACAATCACCACGAATATCACCGACAGGAATACGAAATTCGACGGTGACTGAATGCCAAGCAGGTCCGAAAAGAAATCCGGAATTTGCGGAAAAATACTGATGATAACCAGCACAATGCTGACGATAATCCAATAAATGGCGTCGTCAATTTCCATTTGCGCACGGCGGATTTTCCGAAGTACATACATACAGGCTATCACACAAACCACGATTAAAGCGATACGCAACACAATACTCATAGCTTATTCCCCCTGCAAATCAATCGGTTTTCGGAACCATTGGATAAAAAAGATAGACATACACATTCTCGTCATGTACCGCATAGAGCGCGCAAAGTTCAAATAACTTTTGCCTGCCGTGCGTTCGAGCATTTCCACCTGCACCTCGCCGATTTTTGCGCCGCTGCGCGCTAAAAACGCGAGGGTATCGGGCTCGGGGCCGAATTCGTACATGCGCGCGTGCCGTTTCATCATACGGCGGTTGTAAAGGCGCATACCTGAGGTGGGGTCTTTAATGGTTTTACGCGTGGTCAATTTAATCGCGGCGGAAATCAGATTACTGCCGAGCATACGAAGCGTTTTCGGCTTTTTTTGCGTCACAAAACGCGACCCGATAACGATGTCATAATCGCCCTGCTCCATGAACTCCACCATATCGGCAATATACCGCGCGTCGTGCTGGCCGTCACCGTCATACTGCACGGCACAGTCATAGCCGTTATAGTAAGCGTATTTCATACCCGCTTGAAACGCGCCCGACAGCCCGATATTCTCCGGCAAATCTAAAAAATTAAAGCCGTTGCGCATACAAACCTTGGCGGTATTGTCCGCCGAACCGTCATTGACAACGATATAATCATACTGCGGGAAATTTTCCTGCACGTTGCGCACCACGCGTTCAATGCTTTCCCCTTCATTATAAGCGGGAATAATTAAAATAGGGTTCATACCGTCTCCTCCCTGCTTTCAAATGCTTTGACCAGCCGCGCGGCGGTTTCCGGAAAGGTGCAGCCGCAGGCAATATAGCTTTCTTTTGCGCGGGCGGTAAAATCGGTTCTGTTTTCAATCGCAACCGCACGCAAAATGCCGTTTTCCACGGCTTTTTCACTGTTTTCGGGCAGAATAATCCCTGAAACACCGTCCTCGATAATCGGACTGACGCCGGGCACATTGGTGGCAACCACCACGCTGTCGCAGACAATTGCTTCCAACACGGAGGTACAAAAGCCCTCGGAATCGGATGGCAAGCAGTAGAAATCGCTGTCTTTGTGCAAACGAACAGCGGCAGTATAAGGGATTTTTCCGAGAAAAATTACATTGTCGGGCGCATCTGCTTCCAAGCCCTCCCGCAAATAGCCATCCCCTGCCAACAGCAAATACATTGGACGGTCGGTTTTCGCGCACGCATTGCAAAAGCCGTGCACGGTACTGTCCGCACCTTTTTCTTTGACCAATCTGCCGATAAAGGAAAAGACAAGCGCGTCGGCGGGAATATTGTATTTTTGGCGGAATGAAGGCATATCCGACTGCAAAATGTCCGCAATTTCCTGCTCCGGCACGGCGTTATACAAGATGCCTTCGGCGGAAATACCGAAATGCGAAAGCCACTCGCACGCCTCTTTGGAAACGCCGTAATAGTGTTTACAGTACCGTTTTAAAATCGCGGTGACGAAATGCTCATACCACCCGCAAAGTATGTTTAAAAGCGGCATACCCATTTGCAAATGCGCCGAGCCATGTTCAATCACCAAAGACGGCAAGCCGCGTTTTTCGGCAAACCGCGCGCCGATAAGCGAATGAAAATAAAATCGGGTGTTGATAACCACCGCATCAAAATCGCAGGTATACAACTGCCGCATCAAGTCGCGGTAAGTACCGTTCAGCTTCGGCAACGGCAACCGCCCGCCCATCAGCGGAATACAAGGCAAAGCATAGACGGTAATGCCTTCTTCGGATTCCGAAAATGCCGCCGTACCCTCGGTATTACAGGTCACAACTGTGACACGGTGCCCCTGTGACAGCAATTCCTTGGCAAGGTTCAGCGTATAGCGCTCCACCCCGCCCGGATGCGGAACATACAGGGCGGAAAAAATACAAAAATGCTTACCCATTCTCGTCTGCACGCTCCTTTTCCTTCCGTTTTGAAAGCAAAACGCTTGTAAAAATGCAGATAAACAGAACACACAACACCGCGACCGAGAGCAAATAGGTGTAAGAAGCCCCCATCAGCCCGAAGGCGCGCACCAAGCGGTCGCCGGAAAAATAGGCGGTCAGCGCCGCAACAGTGTAGCCAATTAACACATATTTTTGCCGCCGCATCACGGTAATCATATAGTACAGCAACACGCAAAGCGCATTAAAGCCGCCGCCGACCAGCACCACCATCAGTTCCGCCTTATAGGCGGACAAATCCGTACCGTACAACAGCGACAAAACAGGAATGCCGAGTAACCAGCCCCCCAAAAGCGCCGCCGCCGTGACAAGCAAAATCCACAAAATCAACTTGCCCACCGTCAGCAAAAAGGCTTTGCGGCGGTTTTCGTTCCACATTGCCGTCAGTTTGGTCAAAAGCGGACGAAAGGCAAACAAACTGAATAAATTGATGACCGACGCCGGCATAAACAAAATCCCGTAATAGGTTTGGTATTCGTCGGAAAGATATGCGTCCACCGCAAATTTCGGCGCATTGTTAATATACATCATTAAAAACGACGCCAAGAACAGCGGAAAACAGGCTTTCAAAAGACCGAGTATCGACGATTTTTGAAAATCCAAGCCGCATTTTTCAAAGTATTTTCCGGTTGGCACATCAAAAAACAAAAGCCACAAAAGGGCGAGAAGCACCATAACCCCGCAGGAGAACAACAAATTCCGCGTCAGCAACAAAGAAACCAAAAAGCCGACGCAATACACGCACACACGCACGGACAGGGAAAAACCGGCAATGTCCAATCGGTCATTTTGCTGGGCTTGTCCGTTAAACACATCGCAAACTGCTTCCACGCATTTTAAGATGCACAGCAGCAAAACCACCCACGCTTTTTCCGCCGCATAGCCGTTGACGGCAACATACCCAACAGAGGAAAGCAACATCAACAAGCAGGTCAGCAAGCGAAACGAAAAATACTGTGGGAAAGAAAACTGCTTATAAATATCCGTTGACTGAAACGGCCGAACCTCAAACATCCCCACGGTCAGCATCATCAAGCTGACGGAAAAGCCAAAAGAAAAAACGCCTGCCTTTTCATCGCCGAGCGTTCGCGTCACCATCATCAGCAATATAACAGAGGTGGCGGCATTGACAAGACTGCCCATCATATTCCAAAAGGCAACGGCTTTTCCGGTGGGTGTCTTTTGCATCCATTTTTTCAGCATAGTCGCAAATCAACGCGGCGAAGAACCATGCCGCGCACCTTTCCGTTTCTTACAAATTTATTAAGTAATTGTAACATAAAAACAAAATATATGCAATATTTTGTCTTTTGATATTTTCCTGCCTATTTTTGGATTGAAGCCGAAAAAAAGCGCATACTGAAAAAAGGAAGGAGTGTTTTCATGGAAAACGAACAAAATCGCCACAGAATTCCGACAACGGTGCGCGACCGCCTGTTGCGGGCGTGGGAAAACTCGATGGAAATGGCGCGGGATTTTGAAGGCTATGCCGATGAATACCAAGGAGAACCGAAATACCGGGAAGTCTTTTCAAAATATGCCGTAGAGGAAGCCGAACACGCCGCACATTTGAAAGAATTACTGCACGCTTATCAGCACGAGCACAGCGACCGTACCCCGCTGTAAAGAATTCCTGCATCACACAAAAATCGCCCCCGTTTTGCATATATTGAAAACGGAGGTGATTTTTTTGTATACATTTCAACGGGAAAACGCAGATTTTGTACACATTGTATCGTCGCACAAGCCCTACGCCGCCGCATATGTGCGCGGGAGTGAAAAATACCCCGAAATTGCGGGACGGATTTTGTTTTACCCCGCAGGAAACCGCGGCGTTTTGGTGGTATCCAATGTGCGCGGACTGCCCGTCAGCACCGAAAACTGCGACTTCGGTATTTTTGCCATGCATCTGCATGAAAACGGCACTTGTAAAGATGGCAAAACAGACGACTTCCTCTCGGCGGGTGGACACTATAATCCCGAAGACTGCCCGCATCCGGCGCATGCGGGCGATTTGCCGCCGCTGTTTGCCACCGCAAGCGGAAATGCATTCAGCGCGGTGCTGACAGACCGCTTCGGAATTGCTGAAATTCTCGGCAGAAGCGTGATAATCCACCGCAATCCCGACGATTTCAAAGCCCAGCCCGCAGGAAACGCCGGCGAACGCATCGCCTGCGGCACGATTGTGAAAACGATGCGCGGTAGATAAGGTGTGCTTGCAAAATACCGATATGCGTGCTATACTTTTTACAAGAAACGGCACGGAGGCGGCAAGATGGAAACAAGCACTTTGATTTGCGTGTTTTTCCTGCTTTTTCTCGTTTTACAGCAAAACAAAATGAAAAAACAATCTGCGGCACACCGTCTGCTGGCGGCGCGTCAAACAGAAAGGGAGAAAGAGAAAATGGTGGAACTCGCCAAACAGTTTATCGGTAAAGAATGTATTATCTACACCCTGAACAATCAAATCAACGGCACAATTCAATCGGTTTCGGACGGTGGGCTGATATTAGAAAACAACGGTACGCTTGAAATTGTAAATTTGGACTACATTCTTCGCATTCGAGAATACCCGCGCAACAAAAACGGTAAAAAGAAATCGGTTGTATTTGACTGAACAAATGAAAAATCCCCCGAAGCCGCAATGAAGTGACCCCAAAAAGTTAGACAAAAATTTCTATAGCAAATTGTTCAAGCA
>JBJEPU010000139.1:4588-8818 GCA_051881395.1 Candidatus Fimenecus sp. | reverse complement strand
AGAACATCACCGTGTTGGAGGAAACCGTCAACCTGCGCTCGACCGTCAAGGAAAATAATTTGGCGGAAATCGACGCACTGTGTGATGCGCTGTGCGCCACACTGTGAGTACAGGAAATTGGGATTTGTACGCGTAGTGGCGGGCTTCCACGCCCGCCCGATTGTCATTCTGAGCCGATAGGCGAAGAATCTTGTTTCGCACATTTTATACTTGGTGCTGTTTGAGATCCTTCGCTACGCTCAGGATGACCAATACAAATCCCAATTGATACGCCTGACCCGCCTGCGGATACGGTCGGAAGCAGAAACAGGTCGGTCTCGAAATTATACTTGCAAATTTAAAAAACTGTGCTATACTATATACGCAAAAATAAATCCGACAAACGCTGGGAAAAAGGCAGTAAGCGAATTGTCACTGTTTTTCAGAGAGCCACGCGCCACAGGCTGTAAGCGCGGGCAAAACGGTTTTTCGCCGAAGTTTCACTTTGGAGCGGTGCGGCTGAACTTGCAGTAGGTCGCAACGGTTGCCGCCGTTAACGGGCAGGGGCGTGTCAGCGCTTTTCACAACGGGTGGTTTAGAAACGGCTTTTTGCGCCGTCCCTTTGGGGGCGGCGCTTTATTTTTTGCAAACGATTCAAAATTTTTATACAGAAAGGGAGATTGTCTTGAAACAGAAGTTAGAGGACATTCGCACGCGCGCCAAAGAGCAGTTGGCAACGCTTAGCGATTTGTCCGAACTCGAAAACTTCCGCGTGCAGGTGCTCGGCAAAAAGGGCGAACTGACGGGGATTTTAAAAAGTATGGGTGCGCTTTCCGCCGAGGAACGCCCGAAAATGGGGCAACTCGCCAATGAAGTGCGCGCGAGCATTGAAACCATGCTCAGTGAAAAAACCAAAGAATTAAAGGAGCGCGAAATGCAGCGCGAAATCGAAAGTATGCCGCTTTTCGATATTTCCGTGCCGCAAAATCTCGCCCGCGGGGCGTATCACCCGATTACGCTTGTCCAGCGCGAGTGCGAGGCGATTTTTAAGTCGATGGGCTTTACCGTCGAGGATTACAGCGAGGTCGTGACGGATTACGAGTGCTTTGAATCCTTGAATATTCCGAAAGACCACCCCGCCCGCGATATGCAGGACACCTATTATCTCGAAAACGGGCAACTGTTAAAATCGCAGACCTCTGCCGCGCAAAATGCGATTTACAAAAAGTATAAAGATGCGCTCGTGAACGACGGCGTGCCGATTAAGGCGATTTTCCCCGGTCGTTGTTTCCGCAATGAGGCGACCGACGCCTGCCACGAAAACACCTTTTTCCAAATGGAAGGCGTGATGGTGGACAAAAACATCTCCATTTCGAACCTCATTTACTTTATGAAAACCATGCTGTCCGAGGTGTTCCGCAAAGACATCAAAGTGCGCCTGCGCCCGGGCTTTTTTCCGTTCGTTGAACCGGGCTTTGAACTCGACATCAGTTGTCTTATTTGCGGCGGCGAGGGGTGCTCCTCGTGCAAGCACAGCGGTTGGCTGGAACTTTGCCCCTGCGGTATGATTCACCCCGAAGTGTTAAAAGCGGGCGGCATTGACCCCGAGGAATACACGGGTTTTGCGTTCGGCTTGGGGCTTACCCGCCTTGCCATGATGAAATACGGCGTAAAAGATATTCGTGATTTGAACAGCGGCAATTTAAAATCGTTGTCGCAGTTCACGGACGATGAATAAGGAAGGAGGGCGACAATATGTTTTTATCCATGAAT
The DNA here is from genome assembly GCA_051881395.1 of Candidatus Fimenecus sp. Lineage (GTDB taxonomy): Bacteria > Bacillota > Clostridia > Oscillospirales > Acutalibacteraceae > Fimenecus. Next base: position 7,066 of record JBJEPU010000139.1, on the reverse strand, counting down.
TGGATTTCGGATTATGTGGATTTCACGGGGCTTGACAAGCTCGATTTAATTCACCGTTTTTCGCTTTCCACCGCCGAAGTGGAAAATGAAATCTTTATGAAAGGGCAGGATTTGAAGGGCGTTGTCTGCGCCGAGATTAAATCTGTCGAAGCGCACCCCGAAAGCGAAAAGCTCCACCTTTTGAAAGTGGATATCGGCGAACCCGAATTGGTTGATGTGGTTTGCGGTGCGCCGAATGTGCGCGTCGGTATGAAAACCGCCTTTGCGAAAGTCGGCGCGCAGTTAGGCGACATTACCATCGCCCCGCGCAAGCTTGCGGGCTACACCTCGAACGGTATGTGCTGTTCCGAAAAGGAAATCGGCATCAGCGACGACAATTCGGGGATTATGGACATCACCGACGACATCAAAAACGGTACGGAGTTAAAAGATGTATACGCGATTGACGATATTGTGTTTGAGGTCGACAATAAATCCCTCACCAACCGTCCCGACCTTTGGGGGCATTACGGCATCGCGCGCGAATTTGCCGCGCTTGCGGGCAGAGAATTGAAACCGCTTGACACCGTGGATTTGCACGCGTATGACAATCTGCCGAAAGTCGATATGAAAATCGAAGACCCGCTTTGCCAGCGGTATTCCTGCTTGCAGGTGGAGAATATTCACACGAATATAAGCCCCGTGAATATGCGCATTCGCCTGTACTACTGCGGGATGCGCGCAATCAACTTCCTTGCAGACCTTACCAACTACTTGATGCTTGAAATGGGTCAGCCGATGCACGCTTTTGACTCCCGCAAGGTCGAAAAAATCCGCATTAAGCGTTTCACGGAGCCGTTCGTGTTCCAAACCTTGGACGGCGTTGCGCGCAATATTGACGAAAACACCTTGATGATTTGCAACGACAATACCCCCGTTGCCATTGCGGGTATTATGGGCGGGTTGGACTCCGAAATCGTCGAGGATACCACCACATTAACGCTCGAATCCGCAACCTTTGACGCGGCGTCCGTGCGCAAATCTACCGTGCGCCTTGCACACCGCACCGACGCGTCTATGCGGTACGAAAAATGCTTAGACCCCGAAATGACCGTGCCCGCGATTGCGCGTTTTGTAAAATTGTTGACCGATACCGACAAAACCGCGCGCGTGGTTTCGTCGCTGACGGACGATTATGCCTATCACTACCCGCCTGTCACGCTTGAATTCGACAAGGCGTATTTAGACCGCTACACGGGGATTGATATTCCGAACGATACGGTGGTCAGAACACTCAAATCCTTGGGCTTCGGCGTGAAAGCCGACGGCGACTGCTTCACCGTCGATGTGCCGAGTTACCGCGCGACAAAAGATGTCACGATTAAAGCGGACATTGTCGAGGAAATCACCCGCATTTACGGGTATGACAATTTCGATGTGCATACTGCCCAAGCGCCGCTGTACCCTGTGCGTATGAGTGAAGAAAAGACCGTTGAGGACAAAATCAAGGATATTTTGGTGAAACGCTTCTCCCTGTATGAACTGCACTCGTATGTTTGGGCGTATTCTGACGACTATAAAGCGCTCGGTATCGAAGTGGAGGACAATATTAAACTCATCAATGCGACCAACCCGAATATCGAGACGATTCGCAAATCCATTGTGCCCACCCAGCTTTGCCAAGTGCGTACAAACACCGCATTTGCGCCCGATTTCGGCGTGTTTGAAATCGGCAGAACGGTGGACGGTGTGGACGAAAACAACCTGTGCGTCGAGCACAAAAAGCTGTGCGTGACGCTGTTCTCCAAAACCAAATCCGCCGAAACGCTCTATTTTGAATTGGCAAAAATGCTGTCTGTCGTGGCGGACGATGTGAAACACAAGTCGCTTGACTTCGTGGCGATGTCTGCAACCCACAGTTACCAGCACCCGCGCAATTTAAACGCGGTTTCGTGTGACGGTGTGACTGTCGGCGAAATCGGCTTGGTACACCCCGCCGTCTCGAAGAAAATCGACAAAAAAGCCGCCATCGTGTACGCGGAAATCGACGTGCAGGCGTTCGCCCAAATTGTCGATGCGGGGATTCACTACAAAGAGCCGTCGCGCTTCCCGGGTATGGAAATCGACCTGTCGTTTGTGAGCGAAACCTTTGCGCCCATCGGCAAGGCAATTGCGGATACGAACAGCCCGCTGATCCAAAAAGTCGAAGTGGTCGATACCTACCGTGACGCGGTGGGCAAATCCATCACCACAAGACTTACTTTCTCGCACCCTGAAAAGACCTTGACGCGTGACGAGGTAATGGGTGTGGTGGATGAAATTATTGCCACTCTTGCCAAAGATAATATCGCGCTCAAACAGTAATTCGGTTTCGAATCGCATATGCACTAAAACACCAACCCGCCGTTCTCTAACGAGAACGGCGGGTTTATCGTTTTGTCATTCTGAGGCGTAGCCGAAGAATCTCTTTTCCATTGCACTTTGCTTTTTTGAGATTCT
>JBJEPU010000139.1:0-4488 GCA_051881395.1 Candidatus Fimenecus sp. | reverse complement strand
TCACTTCGTTCAGAATGACAATTTGAGATTCTTCACTTCGTTCAGAATGACAATTTGAGATTCTTCACTTCGTTCAGAATGACAATTCTTTATTTTGATTGTTGTTTCGGCACGGTACGACTGTTCCCTACGCGCGCGAATGCTGTTTTTGATTATAAAAAAACATCACTATCGCCATAGCGACAATCAGTACATAGCCCACAAAGCTCCACACATCGGGCTTTTGCCCGAATACGAAAAAGCCCAAGGCGGACGAAAAAATGATTTGCGAATAGTCATACACCGAAATCTCCCGCGCGGGGGCGTAAATGTAGGCGGCGGTAATGGTGAACTGCCCGCCCGTTGCCGCAAGCCCCGCCAGGAGCAAATACAGAAGCTGTATGCCCGTCATCGGGTGATAGTTAAAAATTAAGTAAGGCAGGGTTACAAGGCACGAAAACCCCGAAAAGAAAAAGACAATAAACGGCCCCTTCACGCCGAGCGTGCCGAGCTTTCGCACCATGGTGTATGCCACACCTGCGCCGAAGCCGCCGAGTAAGCCGATGACCGCGGGGAAAAGCGACGCATTTTGAAAGGACGGTTTAATTACGAACAGACTGCCGACAAACGCACCGAGGACAATGCACATTCTTGCGGGCGTGATTTTTTCTTTTAACACAAAGTAACTGCACAAAATCGCAAAAAACGGCGACATTTTGTTGAGAATGGACGCGTCCGCTAACACCAATTTGTCCACCGCGTAAAAATTGCAAAGGATACCGAGCGTGCCGAAACCGGAGCGCAACAGCAAATACCCCCACGCGGGTTTGGAAAGCGCTGGCTTGGTCTGTTTCTCACGCCATAAAATGATACCCGCAAATAAAAATGCGACAATATTGCGGAAAAAACTTTTTTGTATTGAGGGCAAATCCCCCGCCAAGCGCACAAACATACTCATCAGCGCAAAGCAAAACGCCGACAGGATAATCAGCAAAATCCCTTTTTGTTTCTTTTGCATCGACTCACCCGCTTTCAAATTCCCCATAGTGTAGCACATTTCGGGGCGTTTGACAAGAGGAACGGAATGACGCCTACACGCGCACAATTCGTTTTGTGCGTAGGGAACGGTCGTACCGTTCCGTAAAATCCTATCAAAATAAAAATCGGTCATTCTGAACGAAGTGAAGAATCTCCAACAGGAGTGCCATAGAAACGAGATTCTTCGGATTCGCCTCAGAATGACAAATTGCGTGATACAGTTCGCCCTTGCAAATTTACGCCTGCAAAGGCTTTCGTGCTTGCACAAAAAACACAATCGGTTTTTGCGATTTCTGCGTTAGATGATTTTTAACTAAAACCGTTTCGGTCATACACGCAACGCTTTGTCGGTAATAGGGTAGGGCGTAAAAGGCGGGAAATATCAAACAACTGCACAGCATCCACGGGAAAAACCGCAATTTGAAACGGACCGTGGAAAATGCACTTTGCCGCGCCAATTTTCGGCTCGTTTTGAGCGTATCAATCAAGCCCGCTTGCGGCGACAGTACCAAAAGTGCGTCGCAAAACGCATAGCTTTGTGCGGCGGCAAAGCCGAAATACAGCCCGACAAAGCACAATACGCCCAAAAACAGCAACGAAAAAGCCGCAAGGAACCGCGAAAAGCCCGCATTTTGTAATTCATAGAAAAAACCCGCCGCAAAAAGAAAAAACGGCAATAAATAAAACAGAAATCCCAAAAATGAGAGCAGTTTTTTTACATAATACAGAAAGCCGATTTTGACTGCCTGCCCGAAACGAAATTTTCCGAAAAATACAGAAATCCCGACCTTATTGCGGCTGTTTTCCAAAAACCACCGCTTTTGCAAAAAAGCAAGCAGTGCGAACAGCCACAGCGACAAAAGTGTTGCGACCGTAAACAGCGCATAAAATCCGATTTTTGCATAAACGGATTGCGAAGCTATCGGATATTCGGACAAATGCAACAAAGAATAAAGACTGACCGCGGTGCAAAGCAGACAAACAAGCCGCAGGAAAAAGCCCAAAAGGCAAACCGCAAGCGCCTTTCTGCGCGATGTCAGCAAAATGTTCTGCGCATGGATTTTGGCACGGGCAAAGGACATAAAAACCGCCTCACAAGGATATTTTTGGTAATATTATTCCCTAAAATCACAAAAAAATAAAAAAATATTCATAAAATTTTTGAAAAATCCATTGACATTTGCCGCCGCCTTGCATATAATGCAGAAAGCACATTCCCTTTCGTGCAAGGGAACGGCAAATTTTCAGAAAGGAAAACGAAACGCTCTTTTGAAATTTTCGAGCGGCAAACGAAAATAGCGCCGGGCCTGCCTTTGCACGGTCACCGCGTTTGCGGTGTTTTCGGGCAGGTGACGAGGAAGAGGTTATCGAAACATTCGGCGGATGCCTCTTGCCCCATACGGTTTGAGAATTTGAACACAACCGCGATGAAATCCGTAAAGATTGCGTTCGGCTTCTCTCACCGCCATGTGCGGGGGCACAAGCTTTTTGCCAAAAGCGGGCAGAAATGCGCGTGCACAAAGCAAAAAGTAAGCACAAATTTATTTTGTAAAGGAAACAAGTAAATATGTGTGGAATTGTTGGTTATATTGGGGAGAACTGTGCTTCTCCGGTATTGCTGGACGGTTTAAAAAAGCTGGAGTACCGAGGGTACGATTCGGCAGGGCTTGCTGTGGTCGAAAACGGCAAGGTGCAGGTGGTCAAAACCAAAGGCCGTGTGGCGGATTTGGAACAAAAACTGAAAGCGTGCAAACCGCTTTCGGGTACAGTCGGCATCGGGCATACGCGCTGGGCAACGCACGGCGCGCCGACGGACGAAAATGCCCACCCGCATATGGGCGGCAACGGTATGGTTACGCTCGTACACAACGGGATTATTGAAAATTATATCGCCTTAAAATCCATGCTCGAAACGGCAGGGTACACCTTTGTCTCCGAAACGGATACCGAGGTTTTGGCGCAGCTGTTCGCCTACTATTATAAAGGCGACGCGGTGGCGGCAATGTGCAAGGTGCAGGAGACTGTGCGCGGCTCGTACGCCGTGGCGGTATTGACAAAAGACCGCCCCGACCGCATTTTGGCGGCGAAAAAAGACAGCCCGCTGATTGTCGGCAAAGGGGAGAGCGAAAATTTTCTCGCGTCCGATATTCCCGCTGTGTTAAAGTATACCCGCGACTGTTATTTGCTAAACGACGGCGAAATTGCCGTGCTCGAAAGAAATAAAATCTCGTTTTTTGACAGCACGGGTGCGCCGCTTCAAAAAGAGATTTACCGCGTGACCTGGGACGCCGAATCGGCGCAAAAGGGCGGCTATCCGCATTTTATGAAAAAGGAAATTGCCGAACAGCCCAAAGCCGTGCGCGACACGCTTTCCCCGCGGATTGTAAACGGCAAAGTCACATTGCCTGAACTGCATTTGACCGATGAAGAAATCCGTGCGGTCGGCAAATTCCATATTGTTGCCTGCGGCAGCGCGTGGCATGTCGGTATGGCGGCAAAATATATTTTGGAAAGCCTTTGCGGCGTTCCCTGTGAAACCGATTTGGCAAGCGAATTCCGCTATCGAAATCCGATTGTAAACCATGGCGATATTTGTATTGTCATCAGCCAATCGGGCGAAACGGCGGACACCTTGGCAGCACTTCGCGAAGCCAAGCGCAAAGGCGCGCACACGGTATCCATTGTCAATGTGGTGGCAAGCACCATTGCCCGCGAAAGCGATGATGTAATTTATACGATGGCGGGCCCTGAAATTGCCGTGGCAACCACAAAAGCATTTTCAGCACAGTTGGCGGTTGTGTATTTGTTGGGGGTGTATTTTGCCCGCGCAGTCGGCAAGCTGACCCAAGGCGAAGAACAGGCAAAATGTGCGGCGCTGTTGCAATTACCCGACCAAATTGAACGCCTTTTGCAGCTGGACGAGGAAATGGCAAACCTTGCACGGCAGTTTTCGGCAGCGAAAAATGTATTTTTTATCGGGCGCGGGCTCGATTACGCCATTTCATTGGAGGGTTCTTTGAAACTCAAAGAAATTTCGTATATCCACTCCGAAGCCTATGCGGCAGGGGAGTTGAAGCACGGCACGATTTCGCTGATTGAACCGGGCACGCCCGTAGTTGCCGTTGCCACGCAGGAAACGCTGTTTGAAAAGACGCTCGGCAACATCAAAGAGGTGCGCGCACGCGGCGCGCGGGTGATTGTGCTCGTTTCGGGTGAACACAAGGAGGTTTCGGAGTTTGCAGACGAAGTGATACACATTCCGCAAGCGGATGCGACGGTAACCCCGTCACTGGATGTCATCCCCTTACAGCTGTTCGCCTATTATATGGCGCTGGAACGCGGTTGTGATGTCGATAAGCCTCGCAATCTTGCCAAATCCGTAACGGTGGAATAATCCGCAAGTGACGCGGCGAAAATTGGGGTTTGTAGGGGTAATTTATACGGTAGGGCGGGGGCTTGAATTACTCGCCT
>JBJEPU010000138.1:0-8903 GCA_051881395.1 Candidatus Fimenecus sp. | reverse complement strand
ACGCGCATACAGGTGCGCGTAGGGCGTTTGAATGCGTTTTTAAATCCCCTCACCTTTGCCGTGATGAACTTAGGCATTGTCGCGGTTTTGTATTTCGGCGGCAAAAATGTGTATGCGGGGCGACTTTCACAAGGCGAGGTCATTGCCTTTACCAATTATATGACGCAAATTCTGCTGTCTATTATTGTTTTTGCCAATGTCATTGTGATTTTTACCAAAGCGGCGGCAAGTATGGACCGCGTGAAAGCAGTTTTGGCAACCGAGCCGACCATGCATGAGGGCAAAACGGAAACCGTAAATACCGAAGCGGAAACCGCCGTATCCTTTGATAAGGTGGATTTTTCCTTTAATATTGCCGAGGAAAAGGTGTTAAGCGATATATCGTTTACCATTGCGCGCGGGCAGACCGTCGGCATTATCGGCGGCACGGGCGCAGGAAAATCGGCGCTTATCAACCTGATTTGGCGGCTGTATGATGCGGACAGCGGCACGGTTTCGGTGTTCGGCAAGGATGTAAAGGAATACACCTACCGCGCGCTTCGAAACACCGTACACATTGTACCGCAAGGCGGCGCGTTGTTTAAAGGCACGGTGCGTGACAATTTGCTGTGCGGCAAAACCGACGTTTCGAAAGAAGAAATTGCCAATGCCCTGCGCGTTTCGCAAGCGTCGGAATTCGTACGGCAACTGCCTGATGGCTTGGACGCCCCCGTGGAGGAGGGCGGCAAGAATTTTTCGGGCGGGCAACGCCAGCGCCTGACAATTGCAAGAGCGCTTGTGGGCAACCCCGAAATCTTGATTTTTGACGACGCGTCGAGCGCACTTGACTTTGCCACCGACCTAAAACTGCGGCGCGCATTGCAGGAAACCTATAAAGACAAAACCGTGATTTGGGTTTCACAGCGCGTGAGCAGTGTAAAATCCGCGGACAAAATTCTGCTGTTGGACGACGGCGTTTTGTGCGGAATGGGTACGCACGAGGAATTATACCGTGATAACGAGCTGTACCGCGAAATCTGCCGCTCACAGTCCCGTGAAAGCGAGGTGGGCGCATAATGCAGACCTTAAAGCGTTTACTTTCGTATATTCGCCCGTTTAAAAAGAACTTGGTCGCCGCGGTTGTGTCGGCTTTTGCGGGCATTGTACTTTCTCTTTTGGTGCCCGTATTCATCGGGCTTGCGGTGGACACCATGGTCACGGCGGGCGAAGTGGATTTTCTGCGGCTTTATAAAATCGGCGGGGCACTCGCAGGCATTGTTTTGCTGTCGGCGCTGTTTCAATGGATTATGACCTACCACAGCAACAAGCTCTCGTATTACACGGTGGAAAAACTGCGTAACGATGTGTTTGAAAAACTCGGGCGTGTGCCGCTTTCTTACATTGACCGCAATGCGCACGGGGATATTTTGAGCACTGCCGTCACGGACATTGACATTGTGGGCACGGGACTTTTGCAGGGATTTACGCAAGTGTTTTCGGGCGTGGTCACCATTCTCGGCACGCTGGTGTTTATGTTCTTACTCAATCCGTGGATTGCGCTGGTTGTGGTGGTGCTGACGCCGCTATCGTTCTTTGTATCGTCCTTCATTGCGCGGCACACGCACGACAAATACCGTGAACAAGCAAAACTGCGCGGCAAGCTTACGGGTTTTGCCTCGGAAATGATTGAAAACGAAATGGTTGTCAAATCGTTTGCGATGGAAGCAGTCAACCAAGAAAAATTTCAGAAAATGAACACGGATATGCAAAAAGTGGGCGTCATCGCGCATTTTTATTCGGCGCTTTCCAATCCCTGCACGCGCTTTGTCAACGCAACAGTGTATGCGGGTGTGGCAACCGTCGGCGCAATCCTTTGCGTGCGCGGCAGTCTTTCCGTCGGGGAACTGACTTCGTTCCTCGCCTACTGCTCGCAATACACAAAACCGTTTAACGAGATTTCGGGCGTGGTTGCGGAATTTCAAAACGCCCTTTCGGGCGCGGCGCGCGTGTTCCGTTTGTTAGACGCCCAGGACGAAACCGATGACAGCGCACTGCCTGCCTTACAGGTTGAAAACGGTGCGGTGGACTTCCGAAATATTTCGTTCTCTTATGTATCTGACAAGCCGCTGATTCGGGACTTCTCTCTTTCGGTAAAGCCCGGGCAGACCGTGGCGATTGTCGGACCGACGGGGTGCGGCAAAACTACACTCATCAATTTGCTGATGCGATTTTATGATATAAACAGCGGCACCATTCAAATCGACGGGCAAAACACCGAAGAGGTCACGCGCGACAGCCTGCGCGGGGCGTTCGGTATGGTGTTGCAGGACACTTGGCTGTTTCGCGGCACGGTGCGGGAAAACATCGCCTACGGCGCGCCGAACGCGAGCGACGAAGAAATTATTGCAGCGGCAAAAGCGGCGCACGCGCACAGTTTTATTAAGCGGTTGCCCAAAGGCTATGACACAGTGCTTTCTGAAAACGGCGACAATATTTCCGAGGGACAGCGGCAATTACTCGCCATTGCGCGGGTGATGCTCAAAAAGCCGCCGATGCTCATTTTAGATGAAGCGACCAGCAACATCGACACGCGCACGGAAATCCGTATTCAAAAGGCATTCCAAAAGTTGATGGAAGGGCGCACGAGCTTCATTGTGGCGCACCGCCTTTCGACGATACAAAACGCCGATGTCATTTTGGTGATGCGTGACGGACAGATTGTGGAACAAGGCACACACCAAGACCTGCTATCCCGACGCGGATTTTACTATGATTTGTATCAAAGCCAATTTGCAAAGGCGGAATAAAATAAAAAGCATAAAAAAGAGCGAATATTAAAATTCGCTCTTTTTTACTGCTTTGCAAGAATTAAGTAATGAGAAATCCCCCGAACTTCGTATGCACGAAATTCGGGGGAACCATTTTGTCAATCAGACAGGGTTGTGATTAGTCGGAAACCGCAACAACAACACCCGAACCAACGGTACGGCCGCCTTCACGGATAGCGAAGCGAAGACCCTCTTCAATTGCGATGGGGGTAATCAATTCAACATCCATTTCGACGTTGTCGCCGGGCATGCACATCTCGGTGCCTTCGGGAAGGGAGATGATGCCGGTAACGTCGGTGGTTCTGAAATAGAACTGCGGACGATAGTTGTTGAAGAACGGAGTATGACGGCCGCCTTCATCTTTATTCAGGACATAAACCTGACCTTTGAATTTGGTGTAGGGATGAATGGAACCGGGTTTGGAAAGAACCTGACCGCGTTCCACTTCGGTTCTCTGAATACCGCGGAGAAGTGCACCGATGTTGTCGCCTGCTTCTGCATAGTCCAGAGTCTTTCTGAACATTTCGATACCGGTAACAACGGTCTTTTTCTTCTCATCGGTCAAACCAACGATTTCAACTTCTTCGCCGGTCTTGAGCTGGCCACGCTCCACACGGCCGGTAACAACAGTACCACGGCCGGAGATGGTCATAACATCTTCGATGGGCATCAAGAAGGGAAGGTCCGCTTTACGGTCGGGGGTCGGGATGTAGCTGTCAACAGCATCCATCAAATCCCAAATCGGTTTGAGTTCGGGAGCGTCCATATCGCTGCCGTTGTATTCAAGCGCTTTGAGAGCGGAGCCAACGATAATCGGTGTGTCGTCGCCCGGGAAGCCATACTCGGAAAGGGTTTCACGAACTTCCATTTCAACGAGTTCAAGGAGTTCCGGATCGTCAACCTGGTCAGCTTTGTTCAGGAAAACGATGATGTAGGGAACACCAACCTGGCGAGCAAGCAACAAATGCTCTTTGGTCTGTGCCATCGGGCCGTCGGTAGCCGCGATAACAAGGATAGCACCGTCCATCTGTGCAGCACCGGTAATCATGTTTTTGATATAGTCAGCATGGCCGGGGCAGTCAACGTGCGCATAGTGACGAGTATCGGTTTCATACTCAACGTGTGCGGTGTTGATGGTGATGCCGCGCTCTCTCTCTTCGGGAGCCTTGTCGATCATATCATATGCTTCGAACTTTGCATAACCCTTCATAGCGAGCGTCTTGGTGATTGCAGCGGTCAACGTGGTTTTACCATGGTCAACGTGGCCGATGGTACCAATGTTAACGTGCGGTTTGCTACGGTTAAATTTTTCCTTTGCCATTGGAATTTCCTCCTTTATTTAGCGCAAATATTTTACAAAATGCTATGTGCTTGTATTTTACCAATAATCAGGCAAAATTTCAAGTCTTTTTCTGAAATTAGTCTTTCTTTGTACGCTCGGAAATAATTTTCTCTGCGATAGACTTCGGAACCTCTTTGTATCCGTCGGGTTCCATGACATACTGCCCGCGGCCCTGGCTCTTCGAGCGCAGGTCTGTGGCATAACCGAACATTTCAGACAGCGGCACATGCGCGTTAATCTGCTTGACGCCGGTTCTGTCCTCAAAGCCCTGAATTTCGCCGCGGCGGGAGTTCAAGTCGCCGATAACATCGCCCATATACTCTTCGGGCACGATGACAACAACCTTCATAATCGGCTCTAACAGCACGGGGTCTGCTTTTCTGGCGGCATCTTTGAATGCCATAGAACCGGCAATCTTAAACGCCATTTCCGAAGAGTCAACCTCGTGATAAGAACCGTCGTACAGCGTGACTTTCACGTCGACCATCGAATAGCCTGCAAGTACGCCGGACTGCATTGCGCCCTGAATACCTGCGTCAACCGGCCCGATGTATTCCTTCGGAATGGCACCGCCGACGATGTTGTTGACGAATTCGTAGCCCTTATCGGGATTCGGCTCAATGTTAATCTTAACATGACCGTACTGACCTTTACCGCCCGACTGACGCGCGTACTTCGTATCGGAAGACGCGGGCTTGCGGATGGTTTCGCGGTAAGCAACCTGCGGCTTACCGACATTGGCTTCAACCTTAAATTCGCGAAGCAAACGGTCCACGATGATTTCGAGGTGGAGCTCGCCCATACCTGCGATAATGGTTTGACCGGTTTCTTCATCGGTATAGCACTTAAAGGTCGGGTCTTCTTCGGCAAGCTTTTGAAGGCCGATACCCATTTTCTCCTGACCGGCTTTGGTTTTCGGCTCAATCGCAACACGAATAACCGGCTCGGGGAAGTTCATCGACTCCAAGATAATGGGGTGTTTCTCATCGCAGAGGGTGTCACCTGTGGTGGTGTTTTTAAGCCCCACTGCCGCCGCAATATCGCCCGAATAGCAGACTTCGATGTCTTCACGGTGATTTGCGTGCATTTGCAGAATACGGCCCATTCTTTCACGGTTGTCCTTCACGGAGTTATACACACTCGCGCCGGCTTCAACCGTACCCGAATACACACGGAAGAAGCAGATTTTACCGACATAGGGGTCGGTTGCAATCTTGAATGCGAGCGCGGAGAACGGCTCGTCATCGGAAGAATGACGGACTTCTTCTTCATCGGTATCGGGGTTAATGCCCTTAATTGCCTCAACATCGGTGGGGGCGGGCATATAATCGACAATCGCGTCGAGAAGCGGCTGAACGCCCTTATTGCGGTAAGAAGTACCGCAGGTAATCGGCACCATGGTGTTCTCAATCGTCGATTTGCGAATGGTTCGTTTAATTTCTTCGACGGTGAGTTCTTCGCCGTTGAAGTATTTTTCCATCAGCTCTTCATCCTGCTCGGCGACATGCTCGATAAGCTGTTCACGGTATTTCTGTGCCAGCTCTTTCATATCGTCGGGGATGGGCTCACGGCGGACATCCTTGCCAAGGTCGTCATAATAGATTTCTGCATCCATTTCGACCAAGTCGACAATGCCCTTAAAGGTGTCCTCACAGCCGATGGGCAGCTGAATCGGAACGGGGTTGCACTGGAAACGCTCATTGACCATATCCAGCACGCGGTAGAAGTCCGCGCCCATAATGTCCATTTTATTGACATAAATCATACGCGGAACATGGTATTCGTCAGCCTGACGCCAAACGGTTTCAGACTGCGGCTCAACGCCGCCCTTTGCGCAAAGAACGGTAACGGAACCGTCCAGAACACGAAGCGAACGCTGCACTTCAACGGTGAAGTCAACGTGGCCGGGCGTGTCGATAATATTGATACGGTGCTCTTTCCAGAAACAGGTGGTCGCAGCGGAGGTGATGGTAATACCTCTCTCCTGCTCCTGCGCCATCCAGTCCATGGTGGCATCGCCGTCGTGGGTTTCACCGATTTTATGGTTTACACCCGTGTAAAACAAAATACGCTCAGTGGTTGTCGTTTTACCGGCGTCGATGTGCGCCATAATACCAATATTTCTTGTTTTTTCAAGAGATACCTTTCTCGGCATAACATCCTCCAAACCTTATAAAAACGGCTGTAATTACCATCTGAAATGGGCAAATGCCTTGTTGGCTTCTGCCATCTTGTGTGTGTCCTCGCGCTTTTTGAATGCGGAGCCGGTCTGGTTCACGGCATCCATAATTTCGTTCGCAAGACGCTCTTTCATGGTGCGCTCGGAACGCTGACGCGCATACAAAGTAATCCAACGAAGCCCGAGGGTTTCTCTTCTTTCGGGACGGACTTCAATCGGCACCTGATAGGTCGCACCGCCGACACGGCGAGCTTTGACCTCTAATACAGGCATAACATTTTCCATCGCATTTTCAAAAACCTCTAACGGGTCCTTGCCCGTTTGTTCAGCGATGATGTTGAATGCGTCATAGACGATTTTTTGGGCAACGCCCTTTTTACCGTCGAGCATAACGCTGTTGATCAATCTGGTGACCAACTTGGAATTGTAAAGCGGATCGGGCAAAACGTCACGTTTTGCAATCTGGCCTCTTCTTGGCACAACGCTTCCCTCCTTCATAAGAATGATATCATAGGTACTCGGTGACAAAACCCCGTGGTGTCCATGCAGAAGGTCAGACTATATATAGTATAACCCTGCATCGGTAAACCTTTGCAAGTAGATTCTGTCGTTTTTTGGGTAAGACTTACGAAAAAGTCTTATTTCTTTGCGCTCTTCGGACGCTTTGCACCGTATTTGGAACGGGCCTGCATTCTGCCGTTAACGCCCTGGGTGTCGAGTGTACCGCGAATGATGTGGTAACGCACACCGGGAAGGTCCTTAACACGGCCGCCTCTGATGAGCACAACACTGTGTTCTTGCAGATTGTGACCTACGCCCGGAATGTAAGCGGAAACTTCAATTCCGTTCGTAAGACGCACTCTGGCAAGTTTACGAAGTGCAGAGTTCGGCTTTTTCGGGGTGTCGGTTTTGACGACGGTGCAAACGCCGCGCTTTTGCGGAGAAGCGTTGTCGGTCATAACATTCTTTTTCGAGTTAAGACCTTTCCCGAGTGCCGGTGCCTTCGATTTCTTTTCGAGTGTCTGTCTGCCGTTGCGAACAAGTTGGTTAAAGGTTGGCAAGTCATTTTCCTCCTTTTTAAAATAATTTTTGACACAGCGTGTCAGCAAAGCGGACATCTCTTTTGAAAAAAGATGTTCGCTTTGCTCACACAAGGTAAGATTTTAGCACTGAAAACCTTACCTTGTCAAGTCTTTTTACAAAAAATGTTACGCAGTAACCTCTTCGCTGTCGGTTTCTTCGGATGCGGGCTCTAATTCCACATTGCTGTAACATTTCATACCCGTACCGGACGGCAACAGCTTACCGATGATAACATTTTCTTTGAGACCCATCAGCGGGTCAACCTTGCCCTTAATGGCGGCATCGGTCAGCACGCGAGTGGTCTCCTGGAAGGAAGCCGCCGACAGGAACGAATCGGTCGCCAAAGAGGCTTTGGTGATACCGAGCAACACCGGCGAGCAAGTCGCAGGCACAAAGTCCGTACCGTGCTCTTGCGCATAGGCTTCTGCCTCGCGGTTGGCATGGGCAAACTCGTTCTTTTCCACGGTTGCGCCGGGCAAAAGTGAGGTTGTGCCGGGTTCGTCAACTTTGAGCTTGCGCATCATCTGACGAACGATGACTTCGATGTGCTTATCGTTGATGTCAACACCCTGCATACGGTAGGTACGCTGTACTTCTTTAATCAAATAATCGTGTACGGCGTTGACACCGTTGATGGCGAGAATATCGTGCGGATTGGGCGAGCCCTCGGTGAGCGCTGTCCCCTTCTTCACATAAATCGGATTGCCGTCGGCATCGGTTTCGGTATTAAACCGTTTGCGGAAGCCGTACGGAATCAGATAGCTTCTCTCCTCGGCGGTCTCGTCATTGGTGATGACGATATGCTCATTCTTTTTGATTTCACGGAACGAAAGTTTACCGTCGATTTCGGCAAGAATGGCGAGTGTTTTCGGCTTTCTTGCTTCAAACAGTTCTTCAACACGCGGCAAACCTTGTGTGATGTCTTGGCTCGATGCGATACCGCCGGTATGGAAGGTACGCATCGTCAACTGTGTACCGGGTTCACCGATGGACTGTGCGGCGATGATGCCGACCGCTTCGCCGACGGTGACAGGCTCGCCGGTTGCCAGGTTCGAGCCGTAGCACTTAATGCAGACGCCGTGCTCGGATTCGCAAGTGAGCAGCGAACGAATCTTAATGCGGCGGTCGTCCGGATTTTCGCGGGCATTGACCATATCCGCAATTTTTTCAGCGGCATCCTCGGTCACCATTTCGTCTTTGGAGTGAATCAACTCGCCGGTGGCTTCATCGACGAAGTCTTCCAACAGATAACGGCCGGTCAAGCGCTCTTTCAAGGGCTCAATCATTTCCTTGCCGTCGGTGATGTCGTAAACCTCAATACCGTCGTGGCAGTGGCAATCCTCTTCACGGATAATCACATCCTGCGAAACGTCGACCAAACGTCTGGTCAAGTAACCGGAGTCAGCGGTACGAAGGGCGGTATCCGCCAAGCCTTTACGCGCACCGCGCGAAGAAATGAAGTATTCAAGAACGTTCAAGCCCTCGCGGTAGT
>JBJEPU010000137.1:0-9052 GCA_051881395.1 Candidatus Fimenecus sp. | reverse complement strand
CTTCCGTCACGCCGAACACATTGCCCGCAGGACCGACGGCAATATCGCGCACCACCAAGGCGCGGTCACTCAGCGCAAAGCAGTCGCCGACACCGCCGTCTGCGCGCACGAAATAGACGCCCGTCGGCACGGCAACCGCCACGGAGCCGTCCGGCAATAGGTTGATGTCATTCACAGCGTCCGAAAGCGCGCCGGTCTGTGTTGTAATGTTACTCCAAACGCCGTCTGCCAAATGCAAAAGGCCGTTTCCGTTGGTACCGACCCAAAGGTCGCCGTTCGGCGCGGCGCAAAGTACCGAGGTGCCCATCGCCGGAAAGGTCGGCTCGGTTTGCTTGTTTAACATGGAAAAAGAATAGCCGTCATACCGAATTAAGCCGTCCGCCGTGGCAAACCACAACAGCCCGTCCGCGGTCATGGTAATATCGCGTACCGTTTCGGAAGGGAACCCGTTGTCGGTATTCCAATGGGTTTGCATTTGCTCGGCAGGCGTTATCACAGAATGTGCACTTGCAAAACACAGCATGGACGCGCATAAAAACAAAACCGCCCCCCAAAAAGCAAGTACACGGCGTAAAGCGTTTTTCATAACACGTCCCCCCTTTTCATTGTGCGCACACAATTGAACTTAAACCAATGTAAATATACCACAAAACAGGCGTATAGACAACGCCTAAAATTGCTAAAAATCTCCTGTTGAAATTGGCAAAAAAGCCGACGGCCTTCCGCTCAAAACAAAATCCCCTTTCGGCAGAACACCAAAAGGGGAAAAGATTCATTCAAAAGGGATTAATAGTAGAAATTCGTGTACTCGTTCAACGTGATGAAATACGGGGACATACCGGTTACCTGCACCGTATTGGTTCTGACCGTGAATTTCGCATCTGTCATATAGAAATAGGCCAAGTTCACCAAATGCCCGGTCTCCACATCAAACTGCACAGCTACGTTGATACTGTAATACTTGATGTCCAAATCCGTCAGCTTCAAGGGGCTGGTGGAAACTTCCGTCAAGCCCGAAGCGTTCTTCATACGCTCCGCAACCTCGTTCTGCACCAAATAGTCATCCGTGAAGCGAGTCAACCCGCAATCTGCGCGTCTGTTCGGATTTGCAACATCTTTCAAAGCGAAAACATAGGCTCCGTTTTCTTCATCCGCTTCCAGAATGGCAATGTCATCTGCGGTCAAGGCGGTCTGTTTCAGACCGTAATTTGCATACATGGCGTCATATTTTGCCGCGGCAACCGCTTCCTCAGCCGTTTTGCCTTTTGCAACATTGTAGGTAATTGGCGCGACATCGCCGCTGTTTTGATCGTATTGCAACCCGTTGAAAGCACCGACAACAATGTCCAAGGTCGTACCGGACAGCAACAGGATTTTGTTTACGGTTTCCGTCTGGGCGCCGATACTCGTAAGGCTTTCGCCGTTTTCAACATTGACAGGATGGTTCTCATAGTCGGGCATGCTAATACGCGTAACCGTATAGCCCACACCGGGTGCAGTTGCGGCGTTCAGTTTTTCAACCAGAGCCTCGCGAAGTGCCTCGTCACCGCGCTCTACGCTCGCATCGAAATCAAATTCCTCTGCATCGTGCGAAATGGTCGGCTTGCCGCTGATTGCCGCTTCCAACTGGTCGATTAAGGTCAGTAAAGAATCCTTTGCGGACTGAATCCCGTTTGCAACGGTAATGCCCATACCGTTCATATCTAAGCCGCCGATAAGACCGCTCAAATCCAAGCCGCCGAGAAGCCCTAAAATGGTATCTAAAAAGCTACCTTCTTCTTCGGAAGTATCCGACGGGGTAGAGGGAGTGTCCTCATCCTCTGTGTCGGTATCAGCCGGCTCGGTCTGCTGGGTGTCTTGCTTTTGCACAACCGTTTTGGTTTGCGCACGCACCACATTCGGATAAACCTCAACGATATTCGGACCGCCTTGCGACGCCATACCGAAAATGCCGAGCGTCAGCACAACCGCAAGCAGGATTGCACAGAAACGAACCCAACCGCGCTGGCGTTTGCTTTTTTTCGCCTGTAACTCTTCCAGCGTGAGTTCGATTTTAGGTTTTTTAGCCATCATGCTCTTCCTTTCCTAACAAGATATGCACATATTGTGCGCTTTCGGTTTGCCGCTTAATATACGAAGTTGGTGTAAGAAGCTTCGGTGTGCATAGCGCCTGTACCTTTTACAGATACAACAGCGACTTTCAACCCAAGTTCGGACACATCCGCGTCATAAGAATAGGTCATTTCCGTCAGCTTGCCGTCAGCAATCACAACTTTAACGTTGATGTTGCTGTATACGCCGACCAAGCTCGTTACCGTTACGGCACTGCCGACCTGGTCTTTGATTTCTTGGGAAACTTCTTCCTGAATAACAATGTCGTCCGTCAAACGGTTCAGCGAATTGGAGCCGTCTTTCTTCGGCGTGTTGACATCTGCCAATTTAAAGGTGTATGTACCGTCACTTACGGTCAAATCTTTCAAGTCGGAAGCTTTCAAAGAGGTGGCTTTCAGCTTGTAGCTTTCGCCGTGATAGCCGATGCATTCCGCGGCATCTTTACCCTTTTCAATCTTGGCTTCCTTTTTACCGATACCGATGAAACCACCGACAACGGAGTCCACATTTGCGTTCGGGTCAACGCCCTGGATAACCTTATTCAAAACATCGGTTGCACTGCCGACATCCACGGGCTTGGTGTATTCACTGGTTCTTTTCCAATCGTACCCTGCCGTAGCCGCCGCCGCGGTTGCCGCGTTAATCGCTTTCGCCGCTTCTTCCGCTTCATTGGAAGCCGGTGCCGCCGCATCATCACTGCTTGCCGAGCCGCTTGCCGAGCCGTCATCCCAGCTCTGCGCGCTGCCTGCATTTGCATTTGCCGCCGCATACTGCGAAGCAAGCTCTGCCTGTTTTGCCGCCGCTTCCTCGTTTGCCTCACTTGCCTTTTTCGCCGCGAAGGAGGTGGACGCGCCTACCAAAACCAATGCCAAAACGATTGCCCAAAAACGGGTCCAACCGTTGGAACGTCTGATTTTTTTCTCTGCAATTTCTTCAGGGGTCAATACTTCTTTTGCCATGTTACTGTCTCCCTCTCATCCAATCAATACACGAAGTTGGTGTAAGAAGCTTCGGTGTGCATAGCGCCTGTGCCTTTTACGGTCACAACGGCGACTTTCAACCCAAGTTCGGACACATCCGCGTCATAAGAATAGGTCATTTCCGTCAGCTTGCCGTCAGCAATCACAACTTTAACGTTGATGTTGCTGTATACGCCGACCAAGCTCGTTACCGTTACGGCACTGCCGACCTGGTCTTTGATTTCTTGGGAAACTTCTTCCTGAATAACAATGTCGTCCGTCAAACGGTTCAGCGAATTGGAGCCGTCTTTCTTCGGCGTGTTGACATCTGCCAATTTAAAGGTGTATGTACCGTCACTTACGGTCAAATCTTTCAAGTCGGAAGCTTTCAAAGAGGTGGCTTTCAGCTTGTAGCTTTCGCCGTGATAGCCGATGCATTCCGCGGCATCTTTACCCTTTTCAATCTTGGCTTCCTTTTTACCGATACCGATGAAACCACCGACAACGGAGTCCACATTTGCGTTCGGGTCAACGCCCTGGATAACCTTATTCAAAACATCGGTTGCACTGCCGACATCCACGGGCTTGGTGTATTCACTGGTTCTTTTCCAATCGTACCCTGCCGTAGCCGCCGCCGCGGTTGCCGCGTTAATCGCTTTCGCCGCTTCTTCCGCTTCATTGGAAGCCGGTGCCGCCGCATCATCGCTGCTGCTTGCCCCGCCGCTTGCCGAGCCGCCCGAGGAAGAGCCGCCGCCTACAACCAGCGAGCCTGCGTCAACCTGCACGCCTTGATAAACGGTACTGCCTTTGCCGAACGCAACATAGGTAACCGAGTACACAAAAACAACCGCCAAAAACAGCGCTGCTGCTTTCAAAAAGGTTTCGCCGAAGATTTTTCTTTTTTCTTTTTTACGCTCTGCGCGAGCAAGACGCTCTTCAGGCGTAAGCATTGAATCTTTTTTGGCCATTCTGAATGAATCCCCTTTCTTAGATAAACAGATTAGTTTTCCACACTAATCGATACTATTACAATTTACAATAAAATCTCCGAAATGTCAATAAACAATCCGAATTTTGTGACGGATTTATTGAAAAAAAACAGTTTCTGTTTCGATTTTTTTACAAAAAAAGGAATAATGCGGGAGTTATTCCGCATTATTCCGAAATTTCAGCGCGATAACCGTGATGTCGTCACTGCGCGGCGCGGCATTTTTTTGTTTGACCGTTTCCGCAAGCTGTTTGGCAATCGCGGTGCAGTCTTCGTACAGATTTATGCCGCAAACCGCCTTCTTAAACGGCTGTTCGGCGTAATCGAACACCCCGTCGGAGGCGAGCACCACCAAATCGCCCGGTTGCAAAGTACCCGTACAGCACCCGAAGCGTACCTCGCGCAAAATGCCGACCGGCAATGCCGCGCGTTTGATTTCCATACATTTCTCTTTGCGGCGCAACAGCGATTTTGCCGCGCCCGCCTTGTAAAATCCCGCTTCGCCGGTATACAAATCAACATGTAAAATATCAAGTGTTGCAAGCGATTCCGTGTCTGATTTCAGCATCAGCGACGCATTCACCATTTTCAGCGTGCTGTGCACATCAATCCCCGCTTTTAACAGGGTGGCGGTCATTTGCACGGCCAGCGTGCTGTCGAGGGCGGCGCGCGCACCCTGCCCCATGCCGTCGCTCAATACCACATAATAGCCGCCGCGCCCGTCGTAAAAGCTTTCGTAACTGTCGCCGCTTTGCTTTTCACGGTCGGCGGGGATTTTTGCCGCCGCCGCTTCTATGCGGAATGCCGTTCGCTCGCAAAATGTCGCCTCGGTGCCCGCGGGCACCTCCTGTAAAATCGGCAGTTCCAACCGCCTGCCCGTTACGGGTTCCAGCGTCTCCCGCAAATCCGCCTGTGACGGCAGTACCGCAGGCGTCGGGAAGGTCATTTCCAAGCGCAGTGTGTCGCCCGGCATATAGGCGCAAAGCACATTTTGCACCGCAATGCCGTAGGTGTTCTCCAAAGTCTCGCACACGCGCGAAGCCGCCGATTCGTCAAAGTGAAGCTCCTCGGCAAATTCGGCGGATAACGCCTCCAACATATCGACAACCCCGTCAAAGCGTTCGGCATTGGCCTGCCGCAGTTCTCGGAGCTTTGCCTGCGCCGCGCTGTGCTCCGCGTCGCGCATCGAAAAGCGCTGTAAACTCTCAGTCAGCGCCGTCAGCCGAATACAGCGCGCCTGCATGGCGGCGGGAATATTTTCCGCGCAAAGGGGCTTGCTTTCTCGCAACGGAATATCCATTTGCGCAAATGCCTGCAAAGTATCGCGCCGATGCTGTTCCCAACAATAGGCATATCTGCCGCAGTTGTCACAAACGGCTTCTTTGGCGCGGGCAAATCGGGTTTGCGCTTGTGCGGGTGCGGCGCTGTCCATAATTTGGGACGCTTTTTGCACCGTTTGCGAAAGCGCTTCCACCGCCGTTGCGGCGCGGCCGAGCTGTGTGAGAAACGCCTGCCGCCCTGGTGCGACCGTTTGTGTGCTTTGCCGCGGTACGATAAAACGGTAGGCTTTTCGGCGCCATTTTTTCGGGATGCACAAAAATACAACTGCGCCGACGACGGTCTCCGCGAGCTGATACGCGGCGGAGAAGTCCGCACCCGTAAACAGCAAAACCGCGCCCATCGCCGCCAAAGCAAAGCCCACGCCGAAGCCACGCTTGGTATGCGCGCAAATCCCCGCCGCAAAGCCTGCGGCGGCAAAGCCCGCCGCACCCGCACCGACGGCAGGGTCCAATAAAAACGCGGCAGCGGCGGCAAGCCCCGCAATCGCGCCGCCCGCCTCACAGTACAGCCGAGAAATTGAAAATAAAAGCACCGCCGCCGCAATGCGCGCGGGCGAAATCTGCAAAATCGCAATATCCGAAACGGACGAAAGCAATAAAAACACCGTTACGCAAACCCCCGGCAGCGCCTGCGCGGGGAGCCCCTCCGACCGCAACAGTCCGCGCCCAGCGTCAAGCGCCTGTGCAAAAAAATAGGTCAGCGCAAAAGAAAGCGCCGCTTCGCCCAAAAGCATTGCCGCCGAAGAAAGGGTAAAGCCGTCCGCCAAAAGCAACGCCGCACCCGTCAGCAAAATCACCGTCGCCGCAATGCAAGACGGCAAAAGGCGTATGCGACGCACGCGCTCGAATTCACACATTAACCTGGACAGCACGGCAACCGAAATCAGCGCCGCGACATTGCGCAATGCCGAAACGCTGTCGAGTGTTAACAGATAGCCTGCCGCCGCACCCGTACCCGCCGCGAAAATATACCGCGTGGGGACTGCCGCCAAAAAACAAACGCCGAACGGAGAAATGCCCGCCGTCAGTTGTAACGAGGACAGCAGCAATCCGCCGAGAAAAAACAGCATCTGCCGCAGGACGCGGCGCACGCCCTCGGGTAGGAAGGCTTGTCCGTCCGCCTGCGTGTTTCGGTGGATTTGCTCCGCGGTTTCAAAAGATGTCAAAACAATCACCCCGCCTGTTTCTGAAAATCAAAAGCCTGTCCCAAACGCAATTCGGGCAGTTTTCAAGACAGCTTTCATTATAGCGAAAGCGCCTTGCGGCTTCTGTCAAATTCTGCTGTTGAAAAAAACGATTTTCCGTTTCTTTCCCGCTGAAAACGCCAAAAACACGCGAAAGAAAAGCACCCGCAGAAAAAACTGCGGGTGCCGATGCCGAAATTGTCGGATTACTGCTGCACATCAAACGGTGCTTCGGGAATCACGATTGCGCAAATGATATACAGCACAATCCCCGGGAAGCCCGCCGAAAAAACGGACAGCGCCGCATAGAGAATACGAATCAGCGTGGCGTCCACATCCAAATACTCGGCAAGCCCGCCGAGCACGCCGCACAGCATTTTATCGTTTTTGCTTCTGTACAATTTCTTTTTCATTTTGAAAACTCCTTTATATAATTATAGTATATGCTTTGTAAAATAGCGGGTTCAGTCATCAAAATCCGTACCCGTGCCGATTTCCAAATTGCCCAAATTCACGGAAATGTCATATTGCGCGCCCGCAGTACCGTCGGTGCCCGCACGCTGTAACTCTCCTTGGCAGGACGAATTTTTCCGCGTGACCGTGCGCAAAAGCTCGCTCGGAATTTCCGCTTCGATTTCGGCATTGCCCGTTTGCACGGTATATTGCATGGTAAACGGCGCGGTTTCGGGAATTTCTATATCCACATCGCCGCAGGCGCAGTCTACGCACAGGCTTTCGGTCACAGTCACGGTTTTCTCGATTTCAATATCGCCTGTGTTCACCCGCAAATCCGCTGTTGTGAGCGTACAGCCCGCCAAGTCCAAATCGCCCGCGTCAAGCGTGATGTCCATACGGTCCACCGAAATATCCCGTATCTCAACGCTACCGTAGCGGACCTCCACCGTCAGCGCAGTAAGCGCCTTTGGCACATAAACCGTCAAAACCGCCGCAACGCCGTCCAAATCCGATGCCGCGGACAGTTGAATTTCGCCCGGTTGCGGAACGGAAAGCACATATTTCGGCGACGGATTGACGCGGGAGGAATATTGCTCTAAGGAAACCTCCACCTGTTCCCCCGTGCCTTGTAAAACGCGAACCTCGCCGCAATTTGCCGTAATTTTCAGCGAATCGACCGCATCGAGAAGCGTGCCTTCACTGGAAAACAGGTTTTCGCGTTCGTCGGTGTCCGCCAAGGCGTCGGTATACAGAATGACATCGTTCCAATCGGAAACGGCGCCCGACCATTCGTCCAGCACGCCGCCGTCACGGAAAAATGCGCGCAAGCCCTGCGAGCCGAGCGCAACCCCGAAGCAAACTGTACTGATAAAAGAAAGAACCAGCACCACCGCAGTGGCAATGATTGCTTTTTTCATGGTGTTCCCTCCTTTAAAAATCCGCGCGGCGGTAGCTGAGCTTTAAGAACCATGTGGTCACAAGCAGTCCGAGGACGCCTGCGGCGCACAGCATAACCGCCACCGAAATCAGCAAACCGACCATCGTCCCGCTCGGTACGACTGCCGCCAAAAATACGGTGGCAATCACAATGAAAATCGGCGACAGCACCAAAAGGGCGCTTGCGGGATAAATGCCGATTGCCAAAAACACGGCGATGAAAAACGCGATTGCCCACGGCAGATTGGCGCGGCGTACCGGTTGCGCCGCCCTGTACGGCGGCTGTGTGCCGTATTGCGGCGGCGGGGTTTGCCCGTTCGGCTGTGCCGCAGACTGCGGCTGTGCCCCCTGCGCTGTACGCAAATACTGCAAGGCGCAGGTGTAAGGGTTGCCGAGCTCCGCGCAAATTTGTTCTTCGGACTTGCCGCGCTCCGCGCCCGCCTGAAAATGCTCTTCAAAATCGGCGATAATATCGTCGCGCTCCGCCGGGGTCAGCGGCGAAAGATGATTGTAAAGCTCTTGTAAAAATTCGGTTTTTGTCATTTTGCATCACCTCCGAGAATTGTGGACACGCTTTCGGTGAATTCACGCCATTCGCGCTCCAAATGCGCCTGCATATCGGCGCCCTTTTGCGTCAGACGGTAATACTTACGCGCAGGCCCTGAGGAGGATTCCTTTAAATATACCTCAAAATACCCTTCCGCACGCAGGCGTTTCAAAAGCGGGTACACCGAGCCCTCGGAAATATCAATTTCTCTGCCCACGCAGTCCGCAAGCTCATAGCCGTATTTGTCGCCTTGCTTTAACAGGGACAAAACACAAAGCTCCAAAACGCCTTTTTTGAATTGTGTGTTCACGGCGCTGCTCCTTTCTGCTCAAAATCCCGCCCCCGACGCCGCACTTCGGCGGCGTTGTGTGCAACGAAACAGTCCTTCTCGGGGACTGCATACAGTATAGCACACAGTACCTTGTAATGCAATATACTTTATAATATTTAATAATTTTGTAAGAAATGGGAGTATAAATTGGGATTTGTATTTGTCATCCTGAGCGAAGCGAAGGATCTCAAACAGCACC
>JBJEPU010000136.1:0-9079 GCA_051881395.1 Candidatus Fimenecus sp. | reverse complement strand
AGCCCGAATAGGGCGTGTTTTCGATTTGATTGTATTGGAAAGTCAAGCCGTCTGCCGCATAACTCATCACCCCTGCATTACCCCAAAACAGGCGGCATGTGTTTTTGAAAAGATTGTTGGTGATTTGGATATTTTGACAAAGCGCTTCAACACCAACATCGTATTTTTCTTTGTCGCTGTTTCTGCCTTTGTTGCTGTTTTTGTCGCCGATATAGGTATGCTGTGGATGACCGATAACCATGGCGGCGCCTGCCGTGTCATACAGCACATTGCCGTTCACGGTACAATTTTGCACATCATTTACGAGAGATAAGCCGTCATTGCCTGTATGGCGAATAATATTCTGTTGAAACACAATGTCACTTGCAGAGGTAACATATACGGCTGACGGACCGAGGTCATAGGACCTGTAAATATCGCTGTGCCAATCCTCGTCCGAATACGCAATCAAACTTGCGGCGCCTTGGTTTGTGGCTCTGCCGTGGGAAGCGCCGACTGCAAACAAATTCCAATCCGTATAGGCAAAGGTCAAGCCCTCAAAGGACAAGTTGAGCACTCTGTCCGCCGTATTCTCCCCAACAATCTCCACAATCTTTTCAAGTTCGGGAATAACAACATTTGCCGTGGTTAAGTCCTCGTCCTCCCGTGGGGAATAATACAAACGGTGGGCAGTTTTGTCAAAATAAAACTCCCCTGCCCTGTTAAGCCATTCAAAAACATTCCAGACCATATTGTTGTTTTTAAATTGGTAGGCGTTTCCCCAGCCCAAGGCTTGCGCCATTGCGCCGTAGGGCATTTGCAGATGTGCTATTGTGTTATGCCATTTCTTTTCAAGCCTATCAACGCAAACAATTGTCGTATTCCAAGTGGTTTGCGTCACAAGTTCAATGTCATCGGCGTTGCGTGTGTCGGCAGGAAGGTCTTTGTTGCTGAACTTTGTGCCCGATTTACAAACACCCGACACCCAAGCCCAATCAGCAGAGCCCGCTTTTATACTGTATTTGCCTGTTGGACCTTTCCCTTTCACGACCTTACTCGTCATATAGCAACGCTTGCCGTTCACATACAGAGAACGGAGTTTTTTATCCCGATGTAATCCGATACTGAAAATACCGTTGCCTTCATTTTGCCAAGTGCCCAAAAGGCGCTTTCCGCCGCTTAAAATCGGCGTAGCGTTTTCGGCGGCTACATAACGGATTTGACACGCATCTGTACCGCTGTCGGATATATCAAACACAATCGTTTCGTCCAATTCGTATACTCCGTCGCCGATTTCCACAACAATATCGCCTTTGGTTTTATCCAAAGTCTTAACATATTCCTTGGCTTTTTGAAGTGTTGCAAATGGATTTTGCGCGGTGCCGTCGGCATGCGCGTCGTCACCGTTCACTTGAACATATAAATGATAGGCAATCGTATTCATAACGGTTACTCACTTTCTCCAAAGGTTTATGCTGTGCGTAGTGACGTAACTTTGTATCTACAAAGACATAAAATACAGTCCGTTTTCCGCACTTCACAAAATTTCATACACGGCACACGCACACGGCGGGAGATACATCTCACCCGCAGGTAACGGTGGATTGTCAAAATTCGACAGTAAAACTCTAACTTCACCGTCAAAATCTCGGTGCATCTTAAAACGCACCGCTTTCGGAGAGAGACTGCACACAACCAAAAGTTTTTGCTTTCCGTTATCCCGAATATACGCAAAAACCTGACTGTTTTTCGGATTCACGGGAATGAAAGCGCCGTCACGGACAACATCCGCATACGCTTTTCTCAGTTTCAGCGCTTTTTTATAAAAGTTTAAAACCGAGTCGGGATTTTGCAGTTCTTCCGCCGCATTGATTTCGGTGTAATTTTCATTGATTTTTGCCCAAGGTGTTCCTGTGGTAAAGCCTGCATTCTCGGTACTGTCCCACTGCATAGGGGTACGGGCATTATCCCTTGCATAGTGCTCCAAATGTTTCATAACAAACGGAAGTGCAATTTTTCCAAAGGGCTTTTGTTCGATATCGTGCATTAAATTGATGGACTGAATATCCCGATAGTCCGCACGGGCATACTGACAGTTCGTCATGCCCAACTCCTGCCCCTGAAACAGAAACGGCGTACCCTTTTGGAACAAAAGCGACACGGCAAGGCTTTTTGCCGCCATTTCGCGGTGTTTGCCTGACGGCGCAAAGCGGGGAATACTTCTGGATTGGTCATGATTTTCATAATACAATGCACCCCACGAAGTATCGGGAAGCATTTGCCATTTGGAGAGTACATTTTTAAAATGCCGTAAATATGTAAACTTTTGGCTGTATGCACATACCGGAAGAACGCTTACATGTTCAAAGTGAAACAGCATATCCAAAAGGCTGTCGCCCTCTTTGGTAATTTCACAGGCGCGGTTAAAATCAATGCCTGCCGCTTCGCCGACAATCAGCGTATCATATTTATCCCACGAATTGCGGCAAAGTTCACGGATATATTCTTTCCAACGGGGGCCTACAACCACTTCGCTTTGCTTTGCATTATAAAGGTCATCGGGTTTGGAAATATAGGTAATCACATCACAGCGAAAACCGTCCACGCCCTTTTCCAGCCAAAAATTGCAGATATCCGCAACCTCTTTACGCACTTTTGGATTGTCCCAATTCAAGTCGGGCTGTTTTTTGCTGAACAGGTGCAGATAAAACTGCCCCGTTGTTTCGTCATATTCCCACGCCGAACCGCCGAAACACGCTTTCCAATTATTGGGCGGATTTTTCTTATCCTTTCCCGTACCGTCACGCCAAATATAATAGTCACGGTAGGGGTTATCCTTGCTTTTTCGGCTTTCCGTGAACCATTTGTGCTCATCGGAAGTATGATTTACAACCAAGTCCATAAGCACTTTGATACTACGGCTGTGAAATGCATTCAGCATATTTTCCCAATCAGCAAAAGTGCCGAATTCGTCCATAATATCACGGTAGTCGCTGATGTCATAGCCGTTATCGTCATTGGGGGATTTGTAGCAGGGAGACAGCCAAACTGCGTCAACGCCCAGATCCTTTATATAATCCGCTTTTTGCGTAATTCCATTCAAATCGCCGATACCGTCGCCGTTTGAGTCCATAAAACTGCGTGGATAAATTTGGTAAACCACTGCATCTTTATACCATCTTGTTTTCATAAAAATCTCCGTTTGCTGTTTTGTCATGCATAATGCCAAAGGCAAAAGCCGTTTTACCGTCTTTTGCCTTTCGGATTCAAGTTACAATGAAAGATGTCAGCCCACTGTTTTTACCGGACAATACCCGTAAAAATGCACGCTGTCGGTAGCATCAAAATCCAAAAATAACCCCATGGATTGATTGACGATTTGGAAAGCGGAACCGTACTTTTCAAAATCTTCTGCCGTGAAATTCTGAATTTCATGGAATGTAAACTGTTCACCGTTCCTCGCCGAAAATTTATCGGTTCCGGACACGGAGGTATATACAGAAACCGCCGTTTTTAACGCCTCATTCTGCATGTTCGCGGGTGCGTAAGAAAAATTACAGCCCAGCAATTTCATTTCTTCGTCCGCAGACACCGACACGGAAAAATGTTGCAAAGGCAATGGCGCGTCATCGGGCAAATCCGTACAATCGTACCAAACAGATTGATTGTCTCCGCTTAGTGTTTGGTCATCGGAAATAACATATCCTTTTTCCGTCAGTAGTGTGCTCGTAATACGCTGATTGACGCCGTCTGACAAAATTCCATTCACATCAATTTCGGCTAAATCTGCATCGGTGATACTGCCGTTACCGAACGCCGTTGCGGATTTATTGACAGAAAGAAGTATTGCCGCAACTGCAACCGCAACAATTATAATCGCACATATACCAAAAATAATGATATTGCGTTTTTTCAGTTTTTCGCTTGTTTTCATCCTTATCCCCCACAAGTATATTCTCCAAAACGGGTTTTGTGTTCCGTTTTAAAGTCTCAGCCTTTCAGCCCGCGTTCCTGGCGGTCCATATCCTCGACCACAATGTCGAAAATCTCGCCCAAGGTCGAGCAATACTCCAACACTTTCCACGGCTCGTTGGTGTGGTAGTGTATTTTAATCAAATCCTCGTCCCCCACCGCCAAAAGGCAATCGCCCTTGAAATGGTCGGTGAAATAATCGTGGATTTCGTCCTCGTCCAAATCCTCGCCCTCGATAAGCAGTTGTGTGTCATAACGGTATTCTAACATACTGAAAATTTCCTTTCTGTGTTTGGTGTTTGGTGTTTGCTGTTGGTTTCGGGCTACTGCCCAATCGGATTGTGCACCCGAGCGTATTGCATCGCTTTTTTGCGTATTCCTCCTTTTTGAAATAGAATTTGCGTTGTAAACCTGTTTTCTGTTAATTGATACGAACGCACAAGAAAAAAGTATAATACTTTTTTAAAATTTTGGTTTTCTTTCCGCCGACTGCAAAAAGGAGCCGTTATACCCAGGACTTTTCGACCGTCAAAACATTTTGACCGTCCGTATAGGTATAGCGGACATCGTCCATGGTTTTGCGCACCATATATATGCCCAGCCCCCCGATTTGCCGTTCTTCCGCAGACAGGGTAACATCCGGCTCCGGCTGTTTGGTGGGGTCGTAGGGCACGCCGTCATCGCAAAAACGCAAAACGACGTTGTGCTCCGACACTTTGCAGGCAAGGGAAAAGGTTTTTGCGCCGCTGTATCGCGTAATATTGGAGAAAATCTCATCGACCGCAATGTTAATTTGGGCAAGGATTTTCGGCGGTGCGTTTTTTGCGCGGAGCTGTTCCTCCACAAACGATGTCACCTGTTCCAAATTCTCCGTCTGCGGTGTGACTTTCAAAACGGTTTCCGGCGCGCCGCTGACGCGCTTCATCTCAAACACCAGCATGGTGATGTCATCAAACTGCGGTGCCTCGCCCACGAAGCGGTCAATATCCGCTTTCACTGCCGACAAAATGCCCTTTGTGGACTCCCCTGCCGCCTGTTGCAGTGCCGACAGCATCCGTTCTTTTCCGTACAGTTCTTCCGCCGCGGAGGTTGCCTCGGTTACGCCGTCGGTGCAGACAAACAGCTTGTCGCCTTTTTCGAGGTAAAAGGTCTGCTCGGTATAGCGGGCACACTCCATACCCGCCAAAACAAAGCCGTGCCGCTGTTTCAGAATTTCGAGCGTGCCGTCCGCACGGAGAAGCACCGGGTCCTCATGCCCGGCGTTGGCGCACACAAGCTCGCCCGTAGAAAGTTGCAGTTTGCCGAGCCACACGGTAACGAACATTTCCTCCTCATTATTTTCGCAAAGCTGGCCGTTGACCTTTTCCAAAATCTCTTTCGGGGAAAGCCCTTGTTCCCCGCTGTTTTTCAAAAGTGTTTTGGCAATCACCATAAACAGCGCCGCGGGAACGCCCTTGCCGGACACATCTGCAATGACCATAATCAGGTGGTCATCATCCAACATAAAGAAATCGTAGAAATCTCCGCCCACCTCTTTGGCGGGAATCATACCGGCAAAAATATCGAATTCCTCGTGCTCCGGAAACGCAGGGAAAATGCAAGGCAACATGGACGCCTGAATTTGCGTTGCCACATTCAACTCCGCGCTGATGCGCTCTTTATCGGCGGTAACCGCCGTCAGATTTTCAATATACTCTTTCAGCGAAGCCGCCATACGGTTAAAACTCTCCGCCAAATCGCCGATTTCGTCGTTGCTTCGGATGCTGGCGCGATAGTCTAAATCGCCGCCGCTGATGGTCTGCACATCCTGCCCGAGCGCCAACAACGGCGCCGTAAGTTTGTCGGAAAAACGCCGTACCAGCCATATCACGCAGAGAATAATCAGCAAAAACGCCGCAACAAAGGCAAGTATGGCAACCGTTATATTCTGCTTCATCACCTCGACCGGCGCTAAAATCACCGTTTCGGGAATATGCACGCAAAGTTTCCATTCGGCGCTTTGAATCGGCGTATAGGCGTAATACACACCGTCCGACAACTGTACGCCCGTTTCGCCGCGCATCATCGACCCTGACACGGCATAAACGGGGCTGTTTTCATCGAAAACCGAGTCAAATTCGGTTTGGGTTGTCTCCATGGTCGGGGAAGCAATGATGTCGCCGCTGCCGTTGACCAAAAACGCATAGGCACCCGCGCCCAAATCTACATCAATGACGGAACGGCTCAAATCACCGATGAGAATATCCATACAGACAACGCCCGCGAATGCATCATTTGCATCGTAAAAAGGTGCCGCACAGCTAATCATCAGCCCCCGCCCGTAGGAATCGGGATAGGTATCCGTAAACAGCACCGTGCCCGCATCTTTTGCGGCGGTATACCAAGCGGACTGAAAATAGTCATAATAGGATTCCGTACTTCCGGGTGTGACGCCCAAATCCGCACGGTCGTCAAAGCTCAATAAAAATCCGCTTTCCGTGCCGACATAAACGGTTGTAATCATATCGCCGTTGTTCGTAATCATCGGCGCCCAAATCTGCTCCAAATTCCCTAAGAGTTTCCGTTCCTGTTCCGTTGCGGCCGCGGTATCCTCCGCACGCGCCAAATACCGCTGCATGGAATACACGCCTTTGTTCGCCGCATCAGGCGGAAGAACCTCGCGCCCGATATACAACTGCGGATTTTGATAAAGTTCGTGGATATAGGCAGAAAAATCCTCGATATACGCGGCATATTTTCCGAGTTCCGCATCCGCAAACGCCGCTTTATCCCGCACAACATTCACGGTATTTTGTTTCATTTGGTTTATAAGGGCGGTTTCGCTGTCTTTTGTGATTTTCAGCATACTGAAAACGCCCACTGCGCTGGTTAACAGCAAACCTGCCACAGAGATAAGCAATACGATTTTCTGTACTTTTTGCCGAATC
This sequence comes from Candidatus Fimenecus sp., assembly GCA_051881395.1. GTDB lineage: Bacteria > Bacillota > Clostridia > Oscillospirales > Acutalibacteraceae > Fimenecus. Next base: position 2,201 of record JBJEPU010000136.1, on the reverse strand, counting down.
GGTTTTCGTTTTTGCGTCATAGAGACTCCCCCTATACCACGATATGCAAATGATTTTCGCCGCCGGCGTAGCGGTAAAACGCCCGCAAGGCTCTGTGCTCAATGAGTTTCAGGCTCATAACATCAATTTCGTCCTCGTCCTTTCCCATGCGCAAGGGATTGTATTTTGCCCCCGCATAGGTAAACCGAACGGATATGGCGTCGCTGTAATCCACACAAATTCGGATTTGGGCATTCGGCGCAACTTTGTGCACGCGCAAAGACACCTCTTCAATACAGTTTTGCACCTCAAACACCCGTTTGCGGCTGACACCGCGCGTGCGGGCACATTCTTCCAACGCCGCGTTTAAACATTCCTGCCCCGCCTCATCCGCAATACATCCGATTACATCATGGTCTAAACGGTACTTCGGCGGCAAAACGGGCTCGGGGCAAAGCAAACTGCCCAACAGAATATTGACGGGCAACCCCACCAAAATGCCGAGCGAGGTATAGGCGGCAACAGTCTGCCAAAACGCATGCGCCGCAAACAGCAGGCTGAGGAAACCGCAGACCGCGGAAAGCCCCAGCAGGGAAACCGCATACCAAAGATACATTTTCCCTTGTTTAAAACGGATTCTGTGCGATGTGTCCATACGATGCCACAGAAACCACATCCCCATCCCCATAACCGCAATGCAGACGCATTCAAAAGCGACCTCTCGGGCGGGGGTATGCAACACGGCGGCTGTCGCAACACAACCGAGCACGCACCCTGAAACGCCGAACGGACCGAAAAACATCCCGAGCGTTACAGGCAAAAAGTTCTTGATACCGATATACGACCCGAAGTGCAAAAACGCGGTAAACTGCACGCTCCAATCCGCAACGAAATACGCAACCGCCGAAAGCAGCGTCAAAAAGAGAAACCGCCGCAATTTAGGATTTTTCACGCTGCAGCCTCCTTTCCACCGCATCCACTACCGTGCGGTCTGCTGTGAGGATGCCGACCACCATAACAGCGGCGCCGACGAGTTTCCACGGCGTAATCTGCTCCGCTGCGGTGCCGAACAGGCGCGCAAGCACCGGAGACATCACCATGGTGATGATAATTTCCGAAGAAAAGATTAAAGAGGTATTTAAGGGGCTGACATACCGCTGGGCATACATTTGCACAACGCCGTACAGCCCGCGGATAAAGAAACCGATAAACACGGCACTGCCCCAAAATGCGGGGTCAATCGGGAGCGTCGGCACTGTGTGTTGCACCGCAGACTCGCCCATCCAAAACAGCATGGAAATCAAGCAACTGAACAGCATTTGCCCCATAGCGAGCACCGCAGGATTTGACCCAGCGCTGTATTTGCCGACAGTTAAAATATACAATGCAAAAAACACATCGCCTGCAAGCAAATACAGAATGTGGATGTCCAAAAGCCCCGCAAGGTTTCCGTTCATCATCAAAAGCAAGCCCGCAAGCACCACAATAACGGCAATGACCGTATTGCGCTCCGGTTTTGTGCGAAACAGTAAAAAAGACAACAGCGGTAAAAACACAAAATAGGCCGACAGCACACAGGCGCTTACGGTAGCGCCCGCCGACGAACCCAGCAGTAAAAACACATTAAAGCCGAACAATTCCAACGACAGCACAAGGCTTTGCTTAATTTGTTTGCTGTCCAAGCGGAACAGTTCGCCGAAAAACAGCGTCAGCGTCAGCAAAAAGCCAATCAAATTGGTAATGCCCAAAAAAGCAAAATGGGAAACCGTTTCGGGCACACCCGCCAAAAATGCATACTGTATTGCGGCAAAAAAGGTGATAATCAGTAAGGAAACATTTGCCTCCGTTTTATTCATTGGCAGGCACCTCACGGGCAACAAATTTTTCAAGCAGAAAATCCGGTTTGTAAGACAGTTTGGCTTTTCGCAAGCCCGGCGCGCCCACATCCTCTTCGCGGTTAATCAGGGTATAGTCTGCACAACACAGCCGCACAAGGTCCCGATTCAGCACACGGTAGATGTCCGGAAAGCGTCGGTCCCCTTTTTCAATCATCACATCGTAACAGGTCTCCGACAGCGGCGCACCGTATGCATAGCCCGCCAAATTCTCGTCAATATAGACCGCGATTCCGGAAAGGCCTAAGGCTTCAAACTGCGCCAAGCCGCGGCGAATTGCCGCATCTTCACATTCCAACTGCACATCTTCCTGATTTTGCATTTTCG
>JBJEPU010000135.1:0-9087 GCA_051881395.1 Candidatus Fimenecus sp. | reverse complement strand
CATCGCAAACCGCGGACTGCCGTCGGAACGGATAATCGGATTCATCGCCTGTCCGAACATATAGAAAGGAATTCCTAAGGTGATATAAAAGAAATATTCCTTCGACTGTGTAAAGGTTTCCTCGTTGACGCGCCCGCCGAAGGCGCTCAAAATACCGTTGCTGAACAACAAATATACCGCCGTCAGCAAAAGTCCGCAAAGCAGGCTGAGCACCACCGCGTTACCGACGCTTTTGTGCGCGTCCTCACGCTTGCCTGCGCCCAAGCAAATGCTGACAAATGCACAGCAGCCGTCGCCGATCATCACCGCGATGCTTAACGCAATAACCGTCAGTGGGAACACAACCGTATTGGCCGCGTTGCCGTATGAGCCGAGATAATCCGCATTTGCAATGAAAATTTGGTCCACAATGTTGTATAATGCCGCCACCAGCAGGGAAATCACGCAAGGCACCGCATATTTGCGCATCAGCGTGCCGAGCTTTTCCGTGCCCAAAAAGTCATTTTCCGTTTTTTCCGCCATAAGAACCTCCGAAATATAAAAATGAAAACATAAAAATACAGCGTGCGCGCAACCGGATTTACGCAGTTACGCTACACGCTGTAAGTATAGTATACCAAATTTTCAGAATTTTGCAAAGGCGGTTTTGCACAAATCGGTTGCGCTTTTACGAAAAAAATCAAGGCATTTTGCGACCAAACGCAAAACGCGCTTATGCCCCAATCATTGCTCGAAGTGGGTCGGTAAACTTGGAATTGGACGGCGCCATCATATAGTTTAACAGCAAAACATTCTGTATGCCGTTGTCTCTAAGAAACTGCGGCAAATTCATACCCTGCACGCCCTCCTGCCGCGGGTCGAGCACATAGACCTCGCTGTAATTCTCCAACAAAAACGGCGCAAAGGCATTGCCGTAGCTTTCTTTGATTAACAGGATTTTCTGCCCGTTGCCGACATTGGTTGTCATTTTAATCAGCGCTTTATCCCCTTGAATAAACGCCATATATTTGCTGGCGGGGTCGGTAATGTTGGTGGAAATAATGCGCAAATTTTTGCCGTCGTCCATTGCAGGGCCTGAAAAGTACTGCCCGCTCGCCTCCACGGTCGGGTAAAAGACCTCGACAAAATCGGGATTGTTTTTGAGCGCCTCACTTTGGGTGTAGCGGTACATACTGCCGACAAAGCCGTCCAAGCGCGCGGTTTCGTGCACATCGAGCGGTTTGCACTCCAAATTCGCCGCTTCGCAAAATGCCGTGTATGCCTGATACGCCCCGCGTGCCGTCCAATGGTGGTCGGTGCGGAAATAAATATATTCGTCAGTATGGCGCGACAGCTTGTCATACGCGTCCACCTTCACAATGTTGTCGCCCATCGCGCCGTAGGCGATTTCAATGCCGCGCTTTTGGCTGTGGGAGCCCGTTCGGTATTCCTCGGGACCGTAAAACTCCATACGCGTCGGCGCAAGCAGAGCGTACACCTTGACCTCGGGTACAGCGGCGGCAAGCGCATTTACCATCGCACCGTAATCGAGCAACTTTTGCTTATTGACGGAATACATTTCCATCGCCGCGTCTTTTGTCAAAACAATATAATTGGGCGAAACCGTATACTCCCCGACCTCGGGTGGAGCGGTGGTCGGCTCGGTGGTAGTCTCGACAGGCTCGGTCTGTGTTTCACTGTCCGTTTCGGACGGCGCTTCGGTCTGCGCCTGCGTTTCGGGCTCGGGTTCGACCGCCGATTTGTAGGCGGGCGCAAACGCCACCGCAATGACTAACACTGCGGCGGCGGCAATCAGTTCTATTGTACCGAGTACTTTTTTGGATTTGGTCATTTCCATAAATTGCTTATACCTTTTCCCCCGTCTCGGCGTTCAAAATATTTTTGAACACCGCTATATGGGTGTTTGAAATATATTTGTCCATATGCATACTGCCGAAATACCATTTGTCAAAGGTGCACGAATCGGACAGTTCCTCAAAATAGGCGTTTAAGGCCGTCACGCGCAGGGAATCATAATCTTTGAGTTGCAAAAAGCCCTTGATGCGCAACGGCGGCTCGTGGGTGATGACCATATCGACATGGTAGTCCGCCGCTTCGAGCGCGTGCGCCCCCTCTAAAAGTTCCTCGCGCGTCGGAATTTCCTCGCGCGACCAACTGTCGCCCTCGGAACGAATATCAATATCGGGGCTTTCGCCGCCGCCCATGGTAAACACGGTTTTGCCGTCAATGGTGAACACCTGCCCGCGCAAAAGGTGGTACAAATTGCCGTAAATCTTGTGCACCTTTCCGCCGTTCCACTCGCTGATTTCATAATTGTTTAAAAGTGAAAAATTCTCGTGTGTGCCGTCAATAAAGCAGATATTGTATTTGCGCTTGCCCAACTGCTTGATGATTTTCTGCTCTTTTTTGCTGTCGTCCCATAAAAAGCCGAAATCCCCACAGACAATCAGCGTATCGCCCGCTTTGAGGGCTTTTAAGCGCGACGGTGACAATCGTTCGACTTCACCGTGGGTATCCCCCGTTACATAAATCAAAATTTTTCACTTCCTCTTGTTTCTGTCGCAAAACTTTGGTATACTTTATATCGGTATTTTACTATTTTACACGCTTTGAGACTTCTTTTCAAGGGGGATTTCGCGTTGAAAAGATATATTTCCTGGTTTCTGACCCTTGTGCTGTTGCTTTTGCCGCTGTGTTCGGTCAAAAGCTCTGCCGCCTTTAATCATTCGCTGGACACCAATGCCGATATTGTGTTGCTCGTGAGTCTCGACAATGACACCGTCATTTTCGACAAAAATGCGGACAAGGTTTCGGCACCCGCATCGCTGACGAAAATTACAACGGCGATTTTAACCATCGAAAACTGCGAAGATTTGGACGCGATTGTGACCATTAAGCAGTCCACCATCAACGCCATCAGCGGTACGAACAGCTCCACGGCGGGGTTAAAGGTCGGGGAGGAAATTTCCGTTCGCAATCTGTTATACTGTATGATGGTTAAAAGCGCCAACGAGGCGGCGCTCGCACTCGCGGATTACATCGGCGGCAGTGTGTCGAACTTTGTGCAGATGATGAATGATTTTGTGATGGATATGGGTTGTGAAAATACGCACTTTGACAACCCGCACGGCTTGGACTCGCCCGGGCAATACACCACCGCGCGCGACCTTGCAATGATTACCAAGCACGCGCTGACGCTCCCGCTGTTCGAGGAAATCGTCAACACCGTAAACTACAAACTGCCCGCCACCAACAAAAGCGGCGAGCGTAATCTGCTTTCGACAAATTGGATGATTAACCCGAATTTTAAAACCTATTATTTAAAATATGCACAGGGCATTAAAACCGGCACAACCACCAACGCGGGGCACTGCATCATTTCAAAGGCGAGCAAAGACGGCTACAATTATTTGGCGGTGGTCATGGGTGCGCCTGCCGAAGATGTTACAGGCGACGGCAACCCCGACAACTGCGCATTTTTGGAATGTAAAAAGATTTTTCAATGGGCGTTTGACAACATTCGCTTAACCAAGGTTGCCGACCCCACACAAATTGCGACAGTGGTGGATGTCAAGCTGTCTTGGAATGTGGACCATGTGCGGTTGGTGCCCGAAACCGAGGTCACCGCGCTTGTACCCGTGGGGAATGACGAAAACAGCGTGCTGTTGGAGGTCATCCCCGAAGAAACGCCCAAAACGGTAAACGCCCCGATTCAAAAGGGAGATGTTCTCGGCAAAGCACGCATTCTCTACGCGGAGGATGTCATCGCCACGGTCAATTTGGTTGCGGCGGAGGATGTGCATATGAGTGTGATTTTGTTTGTTTTGGACGGCATTCAAAATATTTTCAAATCCACGCTGTTTCAAATCGTGTTTGCGCTGATTGTTTTGATTTTGGCAATTTACATCGGGCTGATTATACGCCACAATCAAAAGAAAAAGCGTCGAAAAGCCCCGAAACCCGTGAGGAATTTTCGGAATATGAAATGATACTAATAATCAATAAACCGGGTGCAGGAACACATCTACACCCGGTGTTTTTTATATAGGCTTATCGAAAAACTCAGACAATATTTCTTTAACATAATTATATCGTCTGGCATAAGTATTTGGAACTCGTATTAGTTGAAAATTATGTGACTCGCAAATTTCTTGCTTTTTTCGGTCTCTAAGCAACACCCGTTCATCGGTATAATGCTCGTTACCGTCAAGTTCAATTGCAAAAACAGGATAGAATGCACCTCCGTTTTTTTCATATACCACATAGTCGAATCTACCAGTATAAAACAAATCATTGATTGCTTGCGTTGTTTGAAAGACCTGAGAAATTGCTACCTCTTTTTTGACAACATATCTCGTCTTAGTTACCAACATGGCGCTGATAGCATGGTTAAGATTTTGCAAAAATGCTTCTTCTGTTTCCGTACTATACGGCTTTATCCCCAAAGCCCTTGATTTGACTGTTTTAGGTGATACTGTTGTCTTTCCATTAGAACGGACAAAATTGTATAGTTCAAAAATATCATCATCTTCATTTGGGCTATGTAAGCGTTTAATCTGATCTGAATTTCCCGTTATAATGAGTTTTTCCTGTGCTCGTGAGGTAGCGACATTGATAAGTTCTTTATTATTTTTAAGCCAATTATATGTCTTTTGTCCGGTTCGCTTCGACAGTCCGAGAGAAAAGATAATTTCCTGCTTTTCGTCTCCCTGAAATGCGTGAACCGTACCGCATTCAACATTTGTGATACCATTTTCATTCAGTATGCTTTGTATTTTTACTTTCTGATTAACAAAAGGCGTAATAACAGCAATCGACTTGTCAGGATGCTTTTTTACATAATGCAGAATCTCTTTTGCTTCGCTTTCGTTTGTGTTCTTTTCCCCAACCACGTCTCCCTCGCACTCGATAAATTCTAAGGGCGTATCATTTGTGGCTTCGGACTTAACTTTTAATTTATTATTGTAGTATTTTTTATTGTTAAACTCAATGATTTTCGGATGGCAGCGATAATGATAACTCAGCAAGATTTCATCGCTAACGGCATCAGCAGTCAAAAAAGTCTGATATACCGATTTGGTTCTGTAATCATACTCGTCCGTTATATTGTATCGTTTTTTCAGTATATCATTGTTTTTCTCATCAAGAACGATAACCGGACGTAACTGCTGTGGATCACCCAAAAGCATAAGTTGATTACCGCGTAATATGGGGATAAGCGCAACGGCAGTATTGCATTGGCTTGCTTCGTCCATGATAACCATATCAAAATACTGTTTCGGCTCCCCCAACTTATGCGCACTGATATTCGTCGTAATCACAATGGGAAAAACTTTAACAAATTTCTGCATATTTTCATCTTGTGAAAGATATTGGGTAAACGCTCGATATCTTTCTTTTTCATCATGCATGTAAACGATATCCAACAGTTCTTGATACTTTGGTTCTGACAAATGCTTTATATATTTTGCTGATGTGTAATGCATATACGTTAGTAATTCGTAATGATTTGTCTGAATGAGTGCCTTAACATCCTCATCGTTGATTTCGCCTATCTCCGATAGCAACAAATTAACTTCTTGCAACTGCTTGGTTTGCAAATTCATCATCATAGGCATATTAGTTGATGAGGATAATAATGTAATTATCATTTCTTTTCGTTCTTCTAAATCCAGTTTCCGCTCATATTTATGCAAAAGTTCGTTAAGTTCTTGATTTCTCTGCTGTTCACTACTGTGCTTTTTATGCAAGGCATCATCATAAACGTTCATTGACTTTGCCTGTTCGTATAACTCTCTTATATGTTCTATCGCCTTTTTCACATATATTTCATTTCCTAACCTGATCACGGGAAATGGCATAATGGCTTTTCCGTATTTCAACAAAGAAAGTTTGTTGTATATTTCATCCACCGGATGATTATTATACGACGAAATCAGCACCGTCTTATTGTTAAAAAAGGCAGTGACAACTGTATTTAGAATTGTATTTGTTTTTCCGCTGCCGGGCGGTCCCTGGACGTATAAAACAGGATATTTTAATCCATTGTGAATTGTCAAAAGTTGGTCTAAATTCACCCGATTGTTATAAAGCGCTAATGGATAGTTTTTTCTTCGTATGGGTTTGGCTGTTAAATCCCCAAAAAATGCTTTTATCGGAAATGTTACATTCCCTGTATCATACATCTCCATAATGGATTCATATTCTTTTTCCAAATCAACTTTACAATCATATCTTATCGTCATAACATACGGCATATCATCAACGCCGCCGTATTCAGGGAAATTATGCGTAATCGCATCTTTGATCGTTTCGGAATTTTTCTCAAAGTCATTTAGAAGTTCTATTTCATCATTCTCCAGAAAGTAGTGAATGCTCATTTTGTTTCCGTTAATTGTAAATTCTGAACATATTGTTATATCATCGTCTTGTTTCAATGTTCTGTTTTTTACATCCAAAAGCAATTTTTTATATGCTAAAACATACAAACCTTCTTTTGTATGAATACTGCATATATTCATACATAAAGAATATGTTTGCTTGTTTTGATCATCATTTTTATGCTTTGCTTTCAGATTATAACTTTGGACAATTTGATGAAACTGTGTACCACTAAGGTGATAATCTCCGCTTCCTATCAAATCCAAATCAAGTTCATCGATTAAATTGTAGTCTTTACGGTATGGCGTTGTATCCAACCGATTACACGCACAGTAATAATCTAGAAGTTTTAAATTGATAATGTTCTGAAATATAAATGTGTATCGTGTCGGATGTTCCTCAATATCGGCAATCAAGTTTGGGTTTGTATTAAAATATGAGCCTTGCACAATGTTTGAATCTCTAATCGAGGCATAATACAAGTTGAGTTCCGTGAGTTCGGAAGTTGCAACATTTAATCCATCAACTACAAGCATTTGTTTCGTGGTGTCTATCTTTTTAATACCAATCCAGTAATTTGTAACTTGTCCGGATTTATTCTTATATTCAATTGCAAGCCATTTTCTTTCATAAATCGCTTTAAAAATATCTTTAGCAATCTTATTCATATGTCTTACCTGATTCTTTTTTGTTTTTAATGTACATATAAAGAATACGCATTTAAAAGCATAAAACCAAAATAATTATATCATGAGGACCAAATCATATCAAGTTCAATCTCGCATGACAGTCGCATTTTGCTATAAATAATCACACTAAATATCCCCGCAAGCGTTCCAACAACGCGGTATCGACCACAATTTCCGCTTTGGTGCCCTCGGGCAGAAATTCCTCAGACAGCACCTGCCCGTTCTCGCGGATTTGTGAAAGCAAATGTCCCTCGGCAAAGGGAATGAGCACCGTAGCACGCGTGACGGTTTTTTGCAAAGCGTTCTCCATCGCCGCAAGCAGTGCGGGTAGCCCTTCGCCCGTTACGGCGCTGATATGCACGGTGTTGCCGACGGTGGGCAAATCATACAGCGCGGGCACGCGGTCGCACTTGTTCATCACGGTAATCAACGGCGTATGCGCACAGCCGAGGTCGGCAAGCAAGTGCTCGGTCACCTCCAAATGCTCGGCACATGAAGGGTCGGACGCGTCGCAGACATTGAGCAGTAAATCCGCCGCTTTCGCCTCCTCCAAGGTGGACTTGAACGCCTCGACCAAATGGTGCGGCAGACGGCGCACCAGCCCGACGGTATCGACCAGCATCACGCTCTGCCCGTTCGGGAGCGTCAATTTGCGCGCGGTGGGGTCTAAGGTCGCAAACAGCTTATCCTCCGCCAATACGCCCGCTTCGGTCAAGGTGTTTAACAGCGTGGATTTGCCCGCATTGGTGTAGCCGACAATCGCCACCGTCGTTATGCCGTCTTTTTTACGGCGTGTGCGCTGTGCGTTGCGGCGTTTTTCAATTTGCCGCAGTTCCTCTTTTAATGCATAAATGCGCCGACGGATATGGCGGCGGTCGCTTTCCAATTTTGTTTCGCCCGGGCCGCGCGTACCGATACCGCCGCCCAACCGTGATAACGATTTCCCCTGCCCCGCAAGGCGCGGCAAAGCATATTGCAGTTGCGCTAATTCCACCTGAATTTTGCCCTCGCGGCTACGGGCGCGCTGGGCGAAAATATCCAAAATCAGCGTGGTGCGGTCTATGACGCGCGTATGCGTTTCGCGCTCTAAATTCCGTTGCTGTGCGGGGCTTAATTCCCCGTCGGCAATGAGCAAATCGACTGCGTTATTTTCGCAAAATTCCTTGACCTCTGTCAGCCTGCCAGACCCGATATAGGTGGCGGGATTGGGGCTTTCCAGTTTTTGCGACACCACGCAAACCGTCTCGGCGCCCGCAGTTTTGCTCAATTCTTCGAGCTCCGTAAGCGAAACCTCGCAATCGTATTCGCCCGTATCCACGCCCAACAGCACGGCGCGTTCGGGATTTTGGTTGTTCTCGTAAAAAGCCATTTTGCAACTTCTTTCCCTTGGATTTCAAATTTAGTTTACCACATACACAAAAAATCAGCAATAGAATTTCCAAAGCGCCGAATGCATATACTGTCTCGGAGGTGTTTTGATGAATTGCTGTGTAACGGATTTGCGCGAAAAAGAAATCATCAATTTAAAGGACGGTTGCCGTTTCGGGTCGGTATGTGATGTAGAAATCGACACCTGCACAGGGCGCGTGCTGGCGCTGATTGTATTCGGCAAATCCAAATTTATGGGCTTCGGCGCGCGGACAGACGACATACGCATTGCGTGGGAGGACATTGAGGTCATTGGCGACGACACGATTTTGGTGCGGTTTGACTGCCCCGAAGCGTGCAAACCAAGCCCGAAAAAGAAAAATGCACTCGATTCCCTGTTTCGGCAAGGGTAAGGTGAGGGGAGTCGAACCCGATATGGTTTAAAACGGTATATTTTCGCCTGAACTGCGTTAAAAATCTTGCCATACGGCAGTATGGCGGCGATTTTGTGCCTTGTTCAAACAAAAATCTACTCGTTTTAAACTGCTCTGCACCGAAAATGCAGAGAGTACGGATGGATTTTTGCTTTTGAGACGGCAGTCGGGCTGACGCCCGACAACGGTGAAAAAGTGAAAATACGCCGTAATAT
>JBJEPU010000134.1:0-9111 GCA_051881395.1 Candidatus Fimenecus sp. | reverse complement strand
CCCGTGTGATAGAAAAAATCGAGAGGTGAATGATTTTATGGACTTTACAGAAATTATTTTGCACAATGGTGCAAACGCGATTGTCCCGTGTGACTGTGCAATCGAAAAAACCAATCATGCGTATCATATCCGCGTTAAAGTTTTAAAAGCAGCGCAGGTGAAAGAAGCGGTGCTTTTCAGCGGTGAACACGGTTTTTCCGCAGACACACCGTTTTACGGTGACGGATATCAAAAACTGACGCAATACAAAGGCACACTTGAAAAATGTGATGCCTTTACAGGCTATACCGATAAAGACCATTACAAACTGCCTCAGACTGATGGCTTTCAAACCGTTTATAACTATGCGATTATAGGCACAGGTGAAAACACGGTGTTAATCGGTGCGGCGAGCTGTAACCGTTTCCGCACGGAGATTCGTGTGAACGGTACGCAAATGCAGGTGGTGCAATGTCTTGAAAATCTGGAATTCGGCGAGCAGGAAGAAATCTGCCTCGAAGATATGGTAATTTTGCAGGGCGAGAAAAACGCGATTTTGCAGGAATTTTCGGAAATCATTTGCAAAAATCACCCGCCGAAATCCTATTGTGAAATGCCTGTGGGTTGGTGCTCGTGGTACTGCATCGGACCTGATATTTCCGAAAAGGATATTTTTAAAAACTTAAAGGTGATCAAAGAGAAAACACCGGAACTTCGATACATACAAATTGACGACGGCTTTCAGCCCTTTATGGGGGATTGGCTGGAAACGAGCGACAAATTCAACCGCCCGATGAAAGACATCTGCCAAGACATTAAAAAGGCGGGCTTTGGGCCTGCCATTTGGCTTGCGCCGTTTATCGCCTCCGAAAAAAGCCGTCTGTTGCGCGAGCATCCCGACTATTTTGTGCAGGACGAAAACGGCAAACCCCTTTGCTGTGCGGGCGTTACATTTCAGGGTTGGCGTGATGCGCCTTGGTATATGCTGGACGGCACAAACCCCGCCGCGCGGCAGTATATTTATGATGTTGTCCGCGAAATTTACGAAAATTGGGGCGTGCGTTATTATAAATTGGACGCCAATGTGTGGGGTGCTTTACCCTTCGGCGTGCGGTACGATAAAAATGCAACCTCGGTGGAAGCCTACCGCAGAGGTATGGAAGCGATTTTCGACGCAACAGAGAACAAAGCGTTTATCCTCGGCTGTAATGCGCCCATGTGGCCGTCGCTGGGGCTCGTTACAGGTATGCGCGTGACAAATGATGTTATAAGAAATGTAAATCATATGGCAAATCTTTCCGAGCAATGTTTCCACCGTAATTGGATGCACAATACGCTTTGGGTGAATGACCCCGATTGTCTTATTATGACAGATACTGTGTCTTCGGTGGTTGACCCTGCGGGCATCGCGCACAAAACGCCTGCCAAAAAGAAATTCTATAAACTGAACAATGTGTATATCCGCGCCAGCGGCGGCATGGTGCTGTCGGGCGACTATGCTCATAAATATTCCAAAGCGGAAGTGGACAGACTGCATAGGATTTTAGATACGGATTATGTGCCTGCACAGTTTGACGATGCCTTGGAAATCGGCAAAAAAGAAACCGAAAAGGGTACGGAATACTTCATTTTCAACCGAAACGCACATTTCAAAAAATATGAAATCCGTGTGCCGAACGGCACGGCAGTCACGGATTTGTATGAAAACAAACCGCTGACGGTCAAAAACAGCAAAGTGACGGTTTATTTAACAAAAAATAACTGTGCGTGGATTGGTGTGCAGAAAAACAAGGGGTAAGTTAATATGGGCTATTCTTTAAAACAAAGTGATTTTGACAAAGCAAAGCAAGGGGGAGAATTTACATATTTCCGTGAAGAGGATTGGAACAGCTATCCCTTTGCAAGTAACGAGGACACCAAATGGTTCCGTGAGGCAAAATACGGGCTGTTTCTCCATGTGGGGATTTCCGCTGTGGGCATGGCGGAAATCAGTTGGCCGCGCACCACGCACAAATTGCCCGACCCGCCCTATTGGGGCGGCGGTATTCCCGACGAAACATATGACGGTTGGGCAAAACAGCTTGCATTCCCGAAATTCAATGCAAAGGAATGGGCATCTGTTGCAAAGCAAAGCGGTTTTCAATATGTTGTGATTATCGCAAAGCACCACGACGGCTTTCATATGTGGGATACTGCCTATTCCGACTATAAAATTACAAATTCTCCTTTCGGCAGGGATTACTTAAAGGAATTGATTGACGCTTTCCGCGAAGCGGGACTGAAAATCGGCGTGTATTACTCCAAGCGAGATTGGACGCACCCAGATTATGAGCCTGTGCCCGCCGAAGATGCCGTAGCAATAAAATCAGCGCCGTATTTCCAAATGAAAGACGGAAAAGAATGGTATCTGACAGAAAAGCACAAGCGGTATCAGGAATATATGTTCAATACCGTCCGCGAATTGATGACGAATTACGGCAGAATTGACCTTTTGTGGTGGGATGCTGAATACAACGGCGGTATGTTCACAAAGGAAATGTGGAACTCCGAGGAACTTGAAAAAATGGTGCGCGAACTGCAACCCCATATTATCATCAATAACCGCGCGGGCTTACCCGGAGATTATGACACACCCGAGGGGCACACAGGCTTTTTCCAAAACACAAGAATGTGGGAAACCTGTATGCCGCTGGGCAAGGCTTGGGCGTATTCAAAAGGCAAAATCAAAAGTGTAAAACAAATTATCGCACAGCTTATCAACTGCACGGGCGGCGACGGCAACTACCTTTTAAGCATCGGCTGTAAGCCCGACGGCAGTATTGCCGAAAATGAGGCACAGCGTATGAAAGAAGTTGGCGTGTGGCTTAAAAAATACGGTGAAAGCGTTTACAAAACCCACGGCGGCATTTGGAAACCGACTAAAAAATACGCCGCCTGCTTCAAGGGCAACACGGTGTATTTGCACATACTGAACGGTTTGCCCGTACAGCGCTTTTCTTTACCGTTCCAAAACAATACCTTGAAATCCTGCACTTGTTTAACAGGGGAAAAAGTCAAGGTAAAAGCCAAAAACGGAAAACTGCATATTACCGTATTTGGCAGAAAGCCGAACGCGCCCGACACGGTTTTAAAAATAACATTCAAAAATCAACCGATTATGGAGAATTGATATGTTTTGGAAAAAGAAATACCCGCCGTACCCTTTTCAAGAATACCCGATTATGCAACAGCCGTCTTTAACGCCAACCGCAGGGCAACAGGCACAGATTGACCGTAAATTCGGTATGTTTCTGCACTTCGGCATCAATACCTTTAACAATACCGAGTGGTCGGACGGCACTCTGCCCGTTTCAAGTTATCAGCCTACTGCGATTGACGCCGACAGTTGGGTGAAAACCGCGTATGAGGCGGGAATGAACTATGTGATTATCATTACCAAGCATCATGACGGTTTCTGTCTTTGGAATACAGACACAACCACATATTCCGTGAAATATTCGCCCAATAAAACAGATGTAGTCGCAGAGGTTGCAAAGGCGTGTGCAAAATACGGCGTAAAATTAGGGCTTTATTATTCCCTTTGGGACAGGCACGAAAAATGCTATAAAGACGATGAAGCCTATGTGCAGTATATGGAAAAGCACTTAACAGAGTTAATGGACGGCAGATACGGCGAGGTAGTAGAACTGTGGTTCGACGGTGCGTGGGATAAACCCTGCCGTGCCTGGCAGTTAGACCGTCTTTACAGCCTTGTCAAATCCTTACAGCCGAACTGTCAAATCGGTGTCAATCACACAGTTGGTAAATACAGCGAGAAGAAAGGCTTTCCGAAAAAACGATTTGAGCCGAAAAACTACCGTGACCGTGACCCTTTGCGTATGTTCCCCTCGGATTTCAGACTGTGGGACCCCAACATGTGCCGTGAGGACGACCCGAAAATCTATACCTTTAACGGCAAGGAATACTATCTGCCCTTTGAGCAGACCATTTGCTCCCGCAAGGAATTCAGTTGGTTCTATTCCGATGCATACGAGAGCAAGCCTTTAATGGATGCGGACGAGATTATCAAAAACTACCGTATTCTTGAAAAGATACAAAATGTAATGGTTATCAATTTGCCGCCCGACAAGAACGGCAAGCTCGTTGCAGGCGATGTGGAAAATCTAATGCAAATTGCCGATGCATTAAAAATCCGCAGAACTTTATAACAAAAACGTCTTGGCGAAAATCTCGTCAAGGCGTTTTTGTGTGGATTAAAATTTCAGTTTTCGGAATTTGCCCGGCGAGATTCCCTCGTTTTCCGTGAAAAAGTAAATAAAATTCGACTCACTGTTAAAGCCGATTTCATAGGCAATGGCGGCAACGGTCATATCCGTTTTTTGCAGTAAATATTTTGCGCGATTTAAGCGGGAAATTAAAATATAGTCATAGGGTGAAAATCCTGTTTGCTGTTTAAACACCCGCGAAAAGTGCGAGGTGCTCATATGTACGCGGTCCGAAAGGTTTTGCACGCTCAAAGTTTCGTTTAGGTTTTCGGCAATATATTCTTTTATGTCCTGAATACTGTCCTCATAACTGCCTTCGCCCTTGCTTTTGGTGCGCTGGGGGTTTAACAGCTCGGAAAACAGCTTGTAAATATCCATAGACATTTGCAGCTCCGTCGGGGGATTTTCGCGTTTCAATCCGTCAAAAATGCGGAACAGCAGTTTTTTCACATGCTCGGTATCCTTGCATTTTATAAGATTGCCGTCGGTTTTTTCGATTTCTTCAAACAAATCAAAGGAATTTGCGCCCGCAATATGCACCCAAACGGATTGGAAACTGTCGTCGGTATAGTATTCGTGCGGCGCGTAGCAGTTCAAAATCACTGTGTCGCCTTTGCGGGCGGTGATGTGCTTTGCGTCTTTCACAAAGGTAAATGTGCCGTCCAAAATATGCGTAATTAACAGGCTGTTGTAGTTTTTTCGCACCAAATGATAGCTTTTTTCACAGAAAAAGTGCCCCGCGCTGATGGGGTAAAAATACAGTTTTTTTGCCGTTTGCGACGGCGAGGAAAAATAGACCTCGGAAATATCGAGTACCCCTGTTTCGTTCGGTTTCATACGCACAGCACCTTTATGATAGGATTTCTAAATTTTTAGGTTGATTTTCGCAAGGAACTTTTGTGAAATGATTATATAATTATAATGATTTATTGTCAAGAATATCTCAAATTGCACAACTGCTCTAACAGAAAACGAAAGGGGAATATATATGGTCACGGTGGAAAGCTATCTGCAAAAAATTGACGAGGTTATCGAAAAAGGCCCGTTTCAAGATACTTGGGAAAGTCTTTCGGGGTTTAAAGTGCCCTCGTGGTACCGCGAAAAACGGTTCGGGCTGTTTATTCATTGGGGTGTGTATTCCGTGCCCGCCACCGAATCGGAATGGTATCCGCGGCAGATGTATAAAAAAGGCACCAAAAGCAATCTGTATCACGGTAAAACCTACGGAATGGATTTTGAATACCGCAACCTGATTGACAATTTCAAGCCCGAAAAATTCAATGCGGACGAGTGGGTTTCGCTTTTCAAGCAAAGCGGCGCAAAATATATTATGCCCGTGGGCGAACACCACGACGGCGTGAAAATGTATAAAAGCGAGTTAAACCGCTGGAATATGGCGGATTTGAACGGCCGGGATTATATGGAAGAACTTCACGAAGCCTGCGACAGGGCGGATATGGGCTTTTTAATCAGCAACCACCGCGCCGAGCATTTTTGGTTTTTTAACGGTGCAAGAAAGTATTATCCCGAGTCGGAGGTTTCAAAAAATCTCTATCCCGATTTATACGGTCCCGCCTATATGCCGAAAAGCGGCAATATTGACCGCACCGACGAAGAAATCACCCCCACAAAAGCATATTTGGAGGATTGGCTGACCTCTGCCTGCGAAATGGTGGACAGAAACAAGCCTTTGGGCGTGTATTTCGATTGGTGGGTATTCAAAAAAGAATTTTGCCCCTATATGAAAAAATTTCTTGCCTATTATTATAACCGCGGCGTCGAGTGGGGCAAAGAGGTTTGCGTATTTTATAAATGCGGCTCTGTATTTGACGGCTGTGCGATTTATGATGTGGAGCGCGGGCAGATTGACGGCGTTGCGCGGGAGCTTTGGCAAAACGACACCGCCATTGCGAAAAACTCTTGGGGCTACACCAAAAACAACCAATTCAAAACGGCGGGCGAAATTCTCCGCAATCTGATTGAGGTGGTTTCCAAAAACGGCTGTTATATGCTCAATGTGGGCCCGAAACCCGACGGCACCATCTGTGACGAGGAAAAGCAAGTGCTTCTTGAAATCGGCAAATGGCTTTGTGTAAACGGCGAGGCAATTTACGGCTCCAATCCCTTTGAAGTCTGCCCGTTTGAGGGGAAAAAGACCAAAAACGGCGCGTTTCAAGAAAACAAAAAATTCACCCAAAAGGACTTCTGCTTTACTACGAAGCCCGGCAAGCTCTATATTTTCCCCATGGGTGAAAAACTGCCGCAAACGCTCAAAATCAAGTCCATGCGTTTTGCGGCGGAGCACGGTATTCGGTATGATATTCAGCGCGTACATATTTTGGGCGAAAAGCAAGACTTAACCTTCCGGCAAAACAGCAAATACCTGCAAATAACGCTCCCCGAAAAACGGGAAAACGATTTGCCGATTTGCATTTGCGTCGATGTGCTGTAAAAAGGAGAAAGCGTATGCAAAACGGAATTTATATCAAAGACAATGTCTTTCATTTGAATACAAAAAATACCTCTTACATCTTTTCCGTCACCGCGCACGGCGATTTACAGCATTTGTATTACGGCAAACGCTTAGCGCCGCAAACGGATTACAGCGCTTTTTTTGAACAGCGGTCAATGCTTCTTGTATCGGCATTATATCCCGAAAACGATATTGCCTACGGCATTGACGCAATGCAGTTTGAGTATTCCGCTCTCGGCAACGGGGATTTGCGCGAAAACGGTTGTACCGTCAACTGCGGCAACGCCCTTTGCGGCTTTTCCTATGCGGGATATTCCGTGTTACAAGCCCCGCCGAAGCGCCCCGATTTTGCACAGGCGCACAGCGGCGACGGCTGTTTGTGCGTTACTTTGCAGGATAAACAGTCCGAAACCGAACTGCGGCTTTATTATCAGATATTTGAAAATTGCGATGTGATTACGCGCTACGCCGAGGTGAGGGCGGCAAAACAGGCGGTCACCGTCAAAAACCTTTCGAGTATGCAACTCGATTTGCCGCAGGGCGATTATAAATGCATTACCTTTGACGGTGCGTGGTCGCGGGAACGCTTTAAGCATGCACAGGCGCTTTCGGCAGGCAAAATCATTTGTGACTCCAAAAGCGGCGCGTCAGGCGCGTGGCACAATCCGTTTGTGATGGTAACCGAGCAAAAAGCGGACAATGTTTCAGGCGAAAGTTATGGCTTTAATCTCATTTACAGCGGCAATCACCGCGAGGTGTTCGAGGTTTCGCCCTACGGCGGCGTAAGGGTGTTGAACGGCATTTCGCCCGTGGGATTTCAATTTGACTTGCAGGAGAATGAAGCCTTTTTCACCCCCGAAAGCGTGCTGACCTATTCCGAAAACGGCTATAACGGCGTTTCCGAAAATATGCACGGATTTGTAAAAAATCATATCCTGCCGAAAGCGTGGGCGTTTACGCCGAAGCCTGTTTTGCTCAACAGTTGGGAGAGCGTGTATTTTGATGTTTCCGAAGAAAAACTGTGCGCGTTGGCTGACTGTGCCGCCGAAATCGGTGCGGAACTGCTCGTCATTGACGACGGCTGGTTCGGCGAGCGTAATGACGATACTTCTTCCTTGGGCGATTGGCAGGAAAACCACGCAAAATTCCCGAACGGGGTGAAAGCCGTGGCGGAATATGTGCACAAAAAGGGCTTGAAGCTGGGTATTTGGGTGGAGCCCGAAATGATTAGCCGAAAAAGCCGCCTTTTTGAAGCACACCCCGATTGGGCGCTTGGCACAGAACAGGGGAGAAGCGTTTTGGGGCGCAGTCAGTATGTGCTCGATTTGTCGCGCACCGATGTGCAGGACTTTTTAATTGAAACGCTCAGTACGGTCATTACAGCAAGCGGTGCGGATTATGTAAAATGGGATTTTAACCGTATGTTTTCCGATTTTACCTCTGCCGTAAATCCGCTTTATACGGTACAGCACCGTTATGTGTGCGGGCTTTACCGTGTGCTTTCTGAAATCACCGCGCGTTATCCGAATGTATTGTTTGAACTGTGCGCCAGCGGCGGCGCAAGGTTTGACCTCGGTATGCTTTGCTTTATGCCCGTTGGCTGGACTTCGGACAATACCGATGCTTTCTCCCGCACGCTTATCCAAGAGGGCACAAGTTACGGCTACCCGGTAAGCGTGATGTGCAATCACATTGCCGCCGTGCCCAATCACCAAACCAAACGCACAAGCGCTTTGGAAACGCGCTATGCGGTTGCCTCTTTCGGCGTGTTGGGGTTGCAGTATGATTTAACCAAACTGCCACAGACGGAATTAGAAGCCTTGAAAGCCTATATCGCCGCGTACAAGGAAATGCGCTCGGATATTGTGAACGGTACTTTTTATCGGCTGACCGACGGCTTTTCGGGGAATTTTACCGCTTGGCAACTCGTCAGCGCCGACCGCAAAACCGCCTATGTTTTGCTGTTCCAAAAACTCGTTTTCCCCGTTACGCAACTGCCGAAACTCAAACTTTTGGGGCTTTCACCCGACAAGGTGTATGCCGTGGATAAAACCGGCGTAAAAACAAGCGGCGAGGTACTCATGCGGCACGGACTTCTGCTTTTACAGAATTACCAAGGCAACGAACAAAGCGAAAACGGGCATAGCCTTACCGATTTTTCGGCTGTGGTTTATAAATTAGAACAGGTGGGAGATTGAAAATGAAAGCATTTTTCAAAAAGAAACCAGTGAAAATTATTTTCAGCATTTTTCTTGCATTGTGTGTGATTGTAGTTGCGTGCAACGGCTATTTTGCCGCGGTCGCACTCAAAGAGCAAAAAGGCGTTGCCGTGTGCGATACATGGAGCGCAGAGGATACATATACGCCCGACTATGCTCAAAGCCTTGAAATAGG
>JBJEPU010000133.1:0-40859 GCA_051881395.1 Candidatus Fimenecus sp. | reverse complement strand
GCTATTGGCGATCCTTCGCTTCGCTCAGGATGACAAATACAAACCCCAATTTGTCGTGCACGCACAAAGACCCGCCTTCTGTATTTTCGTTTATTCCCCAAACACTTCCTGCATTTCCGCCATACGCCCGCAGGAGAATTTGCCCTCGGGGCATTTGCCGTCGGCAAAGCAACTCGGACCGTAGAATTTGAAAATCTCGGGAGAGACGCCGCGCAACAGCCGCAGTGCCTCTATCGCGTGCGCGCGGATTTCCCACTGGGCGCGCGTGCAAGTGCGCAAACGGAAAAACAACAGCAGTTCGCGCGCGTTCATCGTGGAAACAATGTCCACCGTGTTGCCGCTTAATTGGTAATAGACCAAATCCGTTTCGGGTACGCCAGCCGCTTTGAGCGCTTCGTATTCCGCCGCCATTTTCTCGAATGCCGCGTTGTACTTTTCAAGTAAAACGGGATTTGCCTGTACGGCAGGGGGAATAATATGCTTTTTGCGGTCGGTGTAAATTAACTCGGGAATTTCAATCGCGTGCATTCTGTGCCGCGTGAAGTGCGTAAGCCCCGACAGAGACACGCCGTTGTAGCGAAGTGTGTAACTTGCGCTTTCAAGTGCGCGCGGACGGCTCGTTTTTAACAACGCGGCGAGGATTTGTTCCACCGTCTTTTCGTCTGCACAAGCCGATTTTGCCGTTGCCGTGTCACAGCCCGTGTATTCAATTAAAGCATTTTGCGCCACGGTTTTTGCCGCGTCGGGCGTATAACTTAACAACTCTACCGACGCTTCGGCAGTCTCACTTTGCGGCAGAGAAACAAACGAAAAATCGGGCGTATCCGTTACGGCATTTTCGTTGCGCGCCTCAAAATCGTGCAAAATGCCCGGAGTGCGTTCGCGTGCCTGCGCGAGCAACTGCTCGCCGAGCGCGCGGATTTCAGGGTATTTCCTGCCGCGCCCGTAGAGCATTGCGCGTAACATATGCAAAAATTCGCGCCCGTTCACACTGCAAAAGAAATTGCTGTATAAGCAGTAGGGGAGCAAAAAGCGCGCGTCCTCTTTTTGAATGCCCGCCTCGGTAAATTCGGTATACAACTCGAAAAATGTCCGCATATGCGCTTTGTAGCGTTCGGTCATTTCGGGGTTTTCAAACGGCGGCACATAAAAGCCCGCGTCCGAAAAATCCACATACCGCCGCGATTTTACGGTGAACGAGGCGAGACGGAATTCGATGATGAATTGCTCAACCACCGCCGAAACATTTTGAAATACCACATTGTAATAGGTGTGCTCCACCACGGAGTTGTGCCCCGAGCGGGTGACCTTGTCAATCAAATTGGCGTTTTTATCATCATCTTGGCTTTTTGCCCAAATACCCATTGCCGTGCCCGGCTGGGTGGAAACTCTGCCGCCCGCCGCCGTCACTTTTTCGCCGCAGTCGGATAACCCGACTAAAAAAGCGCCGCTTGCTTGCATATCTACCTCGGAAAAATCCATCGTTTTTTCTCCTTTTCACGGAATTTGTATCTATTTTACCATAAAGTATATCGTTTCGCAATTTATTTGTTACGAAAATTTAGAACTTAAATCACGAAATCCCGTTGTAAAAGTCGGAAAAATTTGTTATACTACCCTTGTATGTTGATTTATAGTGGAGAGGTGTGCATATGCAAAATCGTTTGCTTGTGGTCGAGGGCTTGGACGGCAGTGGAAAATCCACGCAGGTTTCGCTTTTAAAAACACGGCTGGAAACCGCGGGAATGCCCGTTCGGCAGATTAAATTGCCCGACTATGACGACCCCTCCAGCACGCTTGTGAAAATGTATTTGGGCGGGGAATTCGGTAAAAATCCCGAAGATGTCAATGTGTACGCGGCGTCCTCCTTTTATGCGGTGGACCGTTACGCGAGTTTCCGCCGCCATTGGCAGAAGGACTACGAAAACGGCACGCTGATTTTGGCGGATCGCTACACCACCTCGAACGCGGTGCACCAGACGGTAAAGCTGCCCGAAAGCGCGTGGGAAAACTATCTTTCGTGGCTTGCGGATTACGAATACAACAAACTCGGCATTCCCGCGCCCAACGCGGTGATTTTCTTGGATATGCCCGTGGCGGTTTCGCAAAAATTGATGACCGCGCGCTACCACGGCGAGGAAACTAAAAAAGATGTCCACGAGGCAAATGTGGCGTATTTGAACGCCTGCCACAAATCCGCGCTGTTTGCCGCTCAGAAACTCGGCTGGTATGTTGTGCCGTGCGCCGACGGGGACGAGCCGTTGCCGATTGCGCAAATTCACGAGCGCGTGTATGAAATCGCATCGACTGTATTGAAACTCAGGTGAAATTTGTGCTGGAATTTAAAAAACCGGAAATGTCCGACCAAAATTGGGTGACGCAGATTATGCGGCAAAGCGGCGAGCTTGCCTGCGAATACTGCTTCGGCAACCTCTATATGTGGTCGGCTGTGTATGACAATACCATTGCGCGGTACGGCGATTTGTTTATCGCGCGCGACGGCAATGACCGCCCAATGTATCTGTTCCCTTGCGGGGAGGGCAATAAAAAAGCCGCCGTTGAGGAATTGCTCTGTTGTGCGAAAGAGGACGGCGTGCCGCTGACAATGTACTGCTTAACGCCCAAACGCGTGCGGGAACTGGACTGTCTGTTCCCCGATGCGTTCGATTATATCCCGATGCGCGAATATTATGACTATATTTATAATTCGGAAGATTTGATAAATCTTGCGGGTCGCCGCTATCACGGCAAGCGCAACCATATTGCGTATTTCAAAAAGACTTTCGACTGGGTGTATGAGCCCATCACCGAGAAAAATATGGACGAGTGTCTTGCGATGAACGCAAAATGGGAGCAGAAAAACAGCGAAAAAAATCCCGAGGAAATCGGCAATGAATTGGTTGCCCTTTCGCGTGGATTTGACAAATATTTTGAACTCGGCTTTCAAGGCGGGCTGTTGCGCGCGGACGGCGAGGTGGTTGCCTATACCTTCGGCGAGGCGCTCAACGAAACCGTGTTTTGCACGCATATCGAAAAAGCCTTTGCCGATGTGCGCGGCGCGTATCCGACGATTAACCGCGAATTTGCCGCCAATGCGCTTTCTGCCTACCGCCTGATTAACCGTGAGGAAGATACAGGCAGTGAAGGGCTTCGGAAAGCAAAAGAGTCTTACTATCCGTCCGTGTTATTGCCGAAATACCGCGCTGTTTACAAAGGATGAGTAAAATGCTGTTGCGCACTGCAAAACTCGAAGATAAACCCGCGCTTTACGCCCTTTGGGCGCAAGCGTTCGGCGACAGCAAAGACACAATCGACGCTTTTTTTCACCTTTGCTATGCGCCCGAAAATACCTTGGTCGCCGAAACGGACGGGCAGGTGCGTGCGGCGCTGTATTTGCTCGAAAACCAACTGCAAACAGGCGAAAATACCTATCGCACTGCCTATATTTACGCCGCCGCAACCGAACAAAGTTACCGCAAAAACGGGCTGATGTCCGCACTGCTTCAATACGCCGCCGAAACCGCGGCACAGCGGCAGATAGATTTCTTGTTTTTAACCCCCGCCGAGGACGGCTTATTCCGATATTACGGCAAACGCGGTTTTCAACCTGCATTTGCAAAGCAGGTCGTCCGTATTTTGCGTGATGATTTGCAAAAAGCAGTAGGGCAGATACTCTGCACGGAACCCTGTGCGTGCGACGAACAAACTGCACGCCAAACCGCCCTGCAAGGTATCCCGCATATTGTGTGGTCGGATGCGGTTTTGCAATTTGACAGGGCTTTACGCAATACTTACGGCGTGCAAACCCTTTGCTTACCGCAGGGCTTCTCGGTATTTGAAACCGAAGAAGATACGGCAGAGACAACCGAATTTTGCTTTGCAAACGGTCATTTTTCTGCACTTGCCTATGCGCTTTTGCAAAACACGAAGGCGGAGCATTTCACACTGTGTGTGCCTTGCTTTGCCGCATTACCGCCGCAGTTTTCGCCTGAAACGGTCCACACGGCAATGCTAAACCCGATTTCGGTGCGTGCCAAAGCGGCAACGGTGCAAAACGCCTATCTCGGCATTACCTTAGGATAGAATAAGGAGTAAGATATATGATTTATGTATTTTTGGCAGACGGCTTTGAAGAAGTCGAAGCGCTCGCACCTGTGGATATTCTTCGCCGCGCAGGACTGGAAGTCCAAACCGTCGGCGTCACCGGCAAAACCGTAATGGGCAAGCACAATATCCCCGTCACAGCGGATATAGAAATTGCCGAAATCGCGCTGAACAGCGATTTGCAGGCGGTGGTGCTCCCGGGTGGGCTTCCCGGGGCGGAAAATTTAGACGCGTCAAAAGAAGTGCAGGCGGCAATCGACTTTGCCGCCAAAAACGGCAAATTTTTATGCGCCATTTGCGCCGCACCGTTTATTCTCGGCAAAAAAGGCTTGTTGAACGGCAAAAACGCGATTTGCTACCCGGGCTTTGAATCCGATTTGCACGGCGCAAATATCGCAGAAAGCGCGGTCTGCCGCGACGGCAACTGCATTACCGCAAAGGGGATGGGCGTTGCCGTGGATTTCGGGTTGGAAATTACCGCCGCGCTGGTAAACCGCGAAACTGCCGATAAAATCCGAGAGAGTATTCAATGTGTATGACGGCTAATGACATTCGTCCGTATAAGCAGCGCCTGCGCGCAGACTGCAAGGAAAAGCGAAAAACGCTTTCCGAAACGGAAAAGGCGCGGCTGGACCGCAAAATCACCAACAAATTCTTAAATTTGTTTCAATACCGCGAAACGGAAGTTTTGCTTTGCTATGTTTCCACTGAAATTGAGGTGGATACCTTCGGCATTCTGCGCCGCGCACTGCAAGACGGCAAAACCGTTGCCGTGCCGCGCTGTGTGGACGGCACGCGGGAAATGGATTTTTATATTGTAACCGATTTAAAACAGTTGGAACCGGGCGCGTTCGGCGTGTTGGAGCCAAACCCCACCGTATGCGAAAAGTTAACGGATTTATCGGCAGGGCTTTGTGTGGTGCCTGCGTTAAGTTATGACCTTTCGGGCTACCGTTTGGGCTACGGCAAAGGGTATTATGACCGCTTTTTGTCCCGCTTTGCGGGAGAGACGGTCGGGCTTGTATATGAAACCTGCCTGTGTGACACCCTGCCGCACGGCAAATTTGACCGCCGCGCGGGGAAAATCGTGACCGAAGCCCGCGTTATCAATGTGTTTTGATTTTGAGAAAAAGGAGGCGTTCGATTGATGCGCGATGATGATTTAAAGAATTTCTTTGATGCAGACGCATACGACGAATTGCTCAATGCATATGCCGAGGAGGCGGAGCGCAAACGGTCTATTTTAGCCGATGTGCATCGGAAAGACGATGTACCGAAAAAGGGCGATGTTCCCGCAAGACCGAACAATACCGGCGCAAGAACGGCGCGAGACTCTGCGCCTGCGACACGCACCAAGGGCGAGCGTGCCCCTGCCGCGCCCGCCACGCCGCACCGTGCACCGACACGCGCTGCCGCCCCGCACAGACCTGCGCCGCAGTCAACACCGCGTCCGACGCAAAATCCGTCTGCGCCGAAAGCCGCCGCTCCGCAACAGCCAACGCATCAGACCCCGCCGCGCGCACCCGCGCAAGGGCAAGCGCATCATTTCGATACTGCGCCGATTCGCCCGATGTCGCCCGCCGCGCCGCCGTCCTCTGCGCCGTCGGAAAGCACGCCGAACCGTGCCGCCAATTTCAAATTGGATATTAAAGGCTTAGACGAGGAATTTCAACAGCAGCCCGCGCCGTCACGTACGCGGCGTGCACAGCCGAACGACAGGGCAGTCATTTATACAAAGGATACCCCTGCACAGGCGCATACAGCCGGTGCGTTTGCAGGCTTTTCCGAGGTCGTGAAAAAACGCCGCGCGCCGCGGCAACAGGCCGAAGCGCCCGTTTCCCCCGCCGTGCCCGTATCGGCGGCATCGCAGGCGGAAATCATCAAACAGCGCCCGCAAAAGCTCGATTGGAATACGATAAAAGCCTTTTTCTTAAAGAATAAAGTCACTTGGATTATCATCGGCGTTTGCATTGCGGCGGCGATACTGCTGTCCACCTATACCATCAGCTGTATGAACGATATTTTCGCCGTCAACCGCGACAGCGAAACGGTCGTCACCGTCAATATCCCCGCTGAGGCAAACACCAAAACCGTGCTGAAAATTTTACAGCAGAATGACTTAATCGAACATCGGCATTTTTGCTCGCTGTTTGCCAAAATGATGCAGTTTAAGGACGACAATTATTTGACCGGCGTTTACTATGTCACCGCGTCTATGGGCGTGGAAAAAATGCTGACGACCTTTAAACAGCCGACCACCACGGGCGAAACCGTCACGCTGACCTTCCCCGAAGGGTATACCGTAGACCAAATCGTGCAAAAACTCGAAAAATATGAGGTCTGCTCCGCCGCGGCGTTGTATCAAACAATGAAAGATGTCGATTTCAGCAGTGAATTCTCCTTTATTGCTTCTATGGACAATAAAGAGAGCCGTTACAGACTGTTAGAGGGCTATTTGTACCCCGACACCTATGAATTCTATATCGGCGAGTCGCCGTCGAGCGTCCTGCGCAAATTCTTAAACAACTTCAATAAAAAGTGGACGGACGAATACGCCGCCCAAGCGGAAAAACTCGGAATGTCCGTGGACGATGTGATTACCCTTGCCTCAATTGTGCAAAAAGAGGCATACGGCGCCGAGCAGTCGCCGCTTGTGTCCTCGGTACTCCACAACCGTCTCAATAAATCGGGGTTGTACCCGTCCTTGCAATGTGACTCGACCGAGGAATATATCAACGAATATATTAAGCCGAATACGCAGGACGCCGCGCAACTGTCGAAATTCACAAACCTTTACAGCTCGTACAAATGCGCGGGGTTGCCTGTCGGCTCGATTTGCAACCCGGGCGATGACGCCATCAAAGCCGCGCTGTATCCCGAAAAGACCGATTACTATTTCTTTGCACACGATGTGAACAAGAAATTGTATCTTGCCCGCAATGACAGCGAGCGCCGCTCGAACAATTTGGCGATTTTGAATGCCAATAGCGAAGCGGAAAAGAACAAAACCAACGGATAAACAGGATTTTGATATGCAAAAGAGACCCGAATTACTTTGCCCTGCGGGGGATAGAGAACGCTTTGACGCCGCGCTTCGTTTCGGCGCCGACGCCGTGTATCTCGGCGGTACCGCGTTCGGTATGCGCGCAGGCCCGCAAAATTTTACACTTCCCGCCTTGGAAGATGCGGTAAAAACCGCGCATACACAGGGCGTAAAGGTGTATTTGACCTGCAATACCCTTCCGCGAAATGATGAAATCGCCGCCTTGCCCGATTTTTTGGAAACGGCGGCGGGGTGCGGTGTGGACGGCTTTATCGTTGCCGATTTCGGCGTGCTGTCGCTTTGCAAACAGTACGCGCCGAATGTGCCGGTGCACATTTCCACACAAGCGGGCATTGTCAATTTCGTCACGGCACAGCAGTTTTATGACCTCGGTGCTTCGCGCATTGTCACGGCGCGGGAATTAAGTCTTGCGGAAATCGCCGAAATCCGCGCAAAAACACCGAAAGAACTGGAAATCGAATGCTTTGTGCACGGCGCGATGTGCGTGTCCTTTTCGGGCAGATGCTTGCTTTCCAATTATCTGTTGAACCGCGACGCCAACCGCGGCGCGTGCGCACAGCCGTGCCGCTGGGAATATGCCTTGATGGAGAAAACCCGCGAGGGGCAGTATTTCCCTATCGGCGAGGACGAAACGGGTACCTATATTCTTAATTCCAAGGATATGTGTATGATAGAGCATATCCCCGAACTTCTAAAAGCGGGCATAGACAGCTTTAAAATCGAGGGCAGAGCGAAATCCGCCTATTACACGGCGGTTATCACCAACGCCTACCGTGCCGCGATTGACGGGTATCTTGAAAATCCGTCATCCGATTACAAACCGGCACCGTGGATTTTGGAAGAGCCGCGCAAGGTAAGCTACCGCGAATACTGCACGGGATTTTATTTCGGCGCGCCGAAAACGGATGCCAACATCAGTTACGAGGGTGG
This sequence comes from Candidatus Fimenecus sp., assembly GCA_051881395.1. Taxonomy (GTDB): domain Bacteria; phylum Bacillota; class Clostridia; order Oscillospirales; family Acutalibacteraceae; genus Fimenecus. Next base: position 32,761 of record JBJEPU010000133.1, on the reverse strand, counting down.
CTATCGCCGCGAATGGGATGTTTGCGCCGTGGTGACGGGCAGTGACGGCGAAACAATTTTTGCCGAACAGCGCAACAAATTCTGTGTGGGCGATACCGTGGAGCTTTTAGAACGCGGCAAAGCGCCCGTGCAATTTACGGTGGACGCGCTCGCCAATGAAAACGGCGAACCGATTGACGCTTGCCCGCACCCGATGATGAAAATACAGCTGAAAAGCACCTTGCGCCCGTCCGCGGGGGCGCTTTTGCGAAAGCAGGCTTGAATATGCAGACCGACTTCCTTTTGCATTTATGCGAAAAAATTGATTTACCGCCCGAAGCGCGTGATGCGGCACTTCGGGCGCTTTCACATTGGGAAAAACCCTTGTTGCGTGCGGTGCGGCATTCGGATTTGGAGCATCTTTCTGCTTGTACGCGCCGTTTGCGCCGCAACCGTAAAAAGGGCGCGGCGTTTTGCTTGGCGTTTTGCCTGTTGCAGGCAGAGCAAGCCTATACAGAATACCGAAAGCGCGGTATTCCTGACGAAATTTATTATGACACCATGCGCGACATCACCGTGTGGGTCAATACCCTGAAACGGGAAGAAAATCTTGTCGGACTTGCCGAAATTTCTTGGCTTCGACATACGCTGTATTTGAATTTGTTCAAAATCGGTCGGTTGCAATATCAGTTTTTCACGACCAATCATTTGCTGTCGGGCTTGTCGCCACGAACACAATATCCCATCAAAAGCGGCGAAGCGGTGCTCAATATCCACATTCCCGCCGGCGGCAGGCTGTCGCTTGACGATTGCCGCACCTCTTTGGCGGCGGCGCGGGATTTTTTTGAAACATACTATCCGCAGTACGATTATAAAGGCTTTGTGTGCGACAGCTGGCTGTTGGATTGCCACAATGCCGATTTTATGCGCCCCGACTCGAATATTGTCCGTTTTCGGGAGTTGTTTGACGCGGTGTATCAAACCACCGCGCCGATGAACGAAATCACCCGCCGCCTTTGGGGCAAATTGTCCGTTTCCAAAACCAAAATTGCCGCCTTTCCCGCCGAAACCGACCTGCAAAAGCGCACCAAAGCGTATTTGCTTTCGGGCGGTAAAACAGGAAACGGCTACGGCTTTATTGTAAAATAATGTAAACGGAATTTGCAATTTATACGATTAAAACAAACACCTTCGTTTCATACTAAAACGGAGGTGTTTTTGTATGCACAAGCGTGTTTGTATGCTCTTCTTCCTGTTCGCGCTGTGCGTCGGTACGCTTTGCGTGCATATGCTGACGATTTTGGAGCAAAAGGGCAGTGAAAGCGCCTCGCGCGCCAACAATTCCGTATCTTGTATTGTCGGGGAAACGCGCGGCTGTATTTATGACCGCAATTTACAGCCGCTGGTCAATCGCGAAACCGAGCTGACGGTTTCCGTGAAACCGACGCTGTCCGCGCTGAATACCGCCGATGCGGTATTTTGTGCAACGGTACAGAAAGATGCTTTGTATCAAACGGTGTCCGACGGAAAAATTGCCGTTGCACAGGCGGCCGCGCCTTTGCAGACAGCAGAGGCAAAAACCGTTTCCAAGGTGCTTCGCTACGGAAACAATCCCACGGCTGTGCACATTATCGGCTATGTCAACGGCGACGGGGAGGGCGTTTGCGGCATAGAACAATATTATAACGAAGACTTAAAACGGGCGAACGGCGTTCTGAAAGCGCATTGCGCGACCGATGCAAAGGGCAGATTATTGGACGGCGCAGAACTCGAATATACCGCGGAAAACTATAACTGCCCCGCCGGAGTTGCTTTGACATTGGATACGCGCATACAAAAAATTGCAGAAGAGGCCTTGCAAACCTTTCAAATCGAAAAGGGCGCTGTGGTGGTGCTGTCGGTGGAGAATTCGGAAATTTTGGCAATGGCGAGCGCACCTGCCTATGACCCGAATAATCCCGCCGCCTCTTTGGACGATGTAAATGCGCCCTTTTTAAACCGCGCAATTACGCCGTATTCCGTCGGCTCGGTATTCAAAGCCGTGGTGGCCGCCGCCGCGCTTGAAAACGGACAAAATGAGGAGTTTGCCTACACCTGCACGGGGGCATATACCGTTGGGCAAACCACCTTTCGCTGTCATTTGCACACGGGGCACGGTGCGCAAAATATGCCGCAGGCCATGTCCAATTCCTGCAATCCGTATTTTATCTCGTTGGCGCTCTGTACGGGCGGTGAGGCGATTTGTACCGTCGCGCAAAATCTCGGCTTGGGCGCAAGTGTTGAATTGGCAGACGGATTTTACACCAATCCCGGTACACTGCCTGACGCGGAGGCGCTTGCCGCCCCACAGGACCTTGCCAATTTGGCGTTCGGGCAGGGGGCGCTTTTGGCGTCGCCCTTACAAATGACCGCCGTGTATGCGGCGATTGCCAACGGCGGGGTCTACCGTGCCCCGAGCTTGATGTATGCCAAGGTAGACGCGTCAAAAGAAATCTATCAGCGTGCTGCACTGCCCGCCGCACGCCGTGTGATGTCCGAGAATACGGCGGAACGCGTCGGCGAGCTTTTGCACTATGCCGTGGAGAACGGCAGCGGCAAACGCGCAAGGCCGAGCACTTGTTCAGCGGCGGGCAAAACTGCCACCGCGCAAAGCGGCTGGATAAATGCTGACGGCTCCGAGGTGACGCAGTCTTGGTTTTGCGGCTATTTTCCGTATGAATCGCCGCAATATGCTGTAACGGTGCTCAAAGAAAACGGCGAGGGCGGCTCAGCCGACTGCGCGCCCGTTTTTCAGTATATTGCCGATGCCGTTACAAATTTGCAGTAATTTGCGCACTTTTACGCAAAATAATGGAATTTTTTGAAAGAAAATGAAAGAAAATGCTTGACTTTGCGCAAAAATGATGATATAGTGCAGATAAAGACAGTAGGAAAGGAGACAACAGTATGCTAACGGAAGAAAGATTTGGCGCCATTTTGCAAGAATTGAAACTGCACGGTGCTGTTACCGTGACCGACCTTGCCGAAAAACTCGGTATTTCCGAATCCACCGTGCGCCGCGATTTACAAAGTTTGGATGCGCGCGGCTTGCTCAAAAAGGTACACGGCGGTGCCACTGCGGCGGATACCGCGGGATTTCAGTCCGACGAGGCAGATGTTTCCACCAAATCTGCGTTAAATGTGGCGGAAAAAGAGAAAATTGCCCGCTATGCGGCGTCTTTAATCTCCGACGATGATTTTGTGTATCTCGACGCAGGCACGACCACCGAAAAAATGATTGCGTATTTAGACAGTTCCGTGCGCGCTTCGTTTGTGACAAACGGCATTGTGCATGCGAAAAAACTGATACAAAAGGGCTTGCGCGCTTACATTATCGGCGGGCAGGTAAAACTTTCCACCGAAGCAGTTATCGGTGCGGTTGCCGTCAACAATTTGAAACAGTACAATTTCACAAAAGCCTTTATGGGTGCAAACGGGATTACCGTGGCGCAGGGTTTTACCACGCCCGATACGGAAGAGGGGCTTTTAAAAGCCGAAGCGGTCAACCGTTCCTATATGACATATGTGCTTGCAGACAGTTCCAAATTCAATAAGGTGTTTTCCGTAACCTTTGCGCCGATTGAAAAAGCGTGTATTCTCACCGACAGCTTACCGGACGGTGATTATCAAGAACATACAGTGGTGCGGGAGGTGACAGAATGATTTATACCGTAACCTTTAACCCTGCGCTTGACTATGTTGTGCGTTTGCCGAAATTAACCCTCGGCGAAGTCAACCGCACCGAAACGGATACCCTCTGTTTCGGCGGGAAAGGGATCAATGTTTCGGCGGTATTAAAAGAACTCGGTGTCGACAGCGTCGCGCTCGGGTTTACGGCGGGCTTTACAGGCAAAGCACTTGCGGCGGCGGTGGAAAAGGCGGGCATACAAACCGATTTTATCGAACTGCCCACAGGCAACACGCGCATCAATGTCAAAATCAAAGCCCAAACCGAAACCGATATTAACGCGGGTGGGCCGCCCGTCCCGCAAGAAGCGTTTACCGCCCTTTTGCAAAAGTTAGAAACCTTGCAAGCGGGCGACACGCTTTGCCTTTCGGGCAGTATTCCGAACGCACTCCCCGAAAACACATACGAAACGATTTTAGAGCATCTTTGCGGAAAAGGCATTCGCTTTGCGGTAGATGCCACGGGGGAATTGCTTCTGCGCGTATTGCGCTTTCAGCCATTCCTTATCAAGCCCAATCATCACGAGCTTGCCGAGCTACTCTGCAGAGATTTGCCTACGGAGAAAGATTTATTTGACGGTGCTTGTGAATTGCAGGCGCGCGGGGCGAAAAATGTACTGGTTTCCCGCGCGGGGGCGGGCGCGTTGCTTTTGACCGAAACGGGCGAGCGCTATTCGGTGCCCGCCGTAAGCGGCACGGTGCAAAATTCCGTCGGCGCGGGCGACTCTATGGTCGCGGGATTCCTCGCGGGGTATTTGCAAACAGGCGATTATCGCTATGCGTTGCAATTAGGCTCTGCGGCAGGCAGTGCAACCGCATTTTCCGACGGGCTTGCCAAACGCGATGCGATAATGGAAATCGTACAGAAGATGCAATAAACGAAAGGAGAGTCCTTTATGCGTATTTTGGATTTACTCAAAAAAGAAGCGATTTTGCTGCATGCAGAAATTGCAGACAAGCAAAACGCTGTGGACACGCTGATTGCACTCCACGAGCTGGCGGGAAATTTACAGGACACCGCACAGTACAAAGCGGATATCTTGGCGCGTGAGGCCTTGGGTACAACCGCAATCGGCGAGGGGATTGCCGTACCGCACGCCAAAAGCGAAGCGGTAAAAACGCCGTCGCTTTCGGCAATGACCGTTCCCGACGGTGTGGAGTACGACGCACCCGACGGAAAACCCGCGAGACTGTTGTTTATGATTGCCGCCACACCCGACGGCGATGTGCATTTGGAAATTCTTTCCAGACTTATGGTTATGTTGATGGAGCCGGAATTTGCCAAAAGTCTAATGCAGGCGAAAACCGCAGACGAATTTTTATCGTTAATTGACCGAAAAGAACGCGAAAAATATCCTGACGCGCCGAAGGCGGAAGTATCGAAAAAAGAGGGCTATCGCATTTTGGCGGTTACAGCCTGCCCCACGGGCATTGCCCACACCTATATGGCGGCGGAAGCACTTGAAAAAGCAGGTGCAAAATTAGGCTATCCTCTGAAAGCGGAAACCAACGGCTCAGGCGGCGCAAAAAATGTGCTGACCAAAAAAGAAATTGCCAAATGTGACGGCGTTATTATCGCCGCCGACAAAAATGTCGAAATGGCGCGGTTTGACGGCAAACCCGTGTTAAAGGTCTCTGTTTCCAGCGGTATTCAAAAACCCGAAGAACTGATACAAAAAATCGTAGACGGCAAAGCGTCTGTATATCACCACAACGGCGAAACAGACGAAAGCGGCGACGCGGACGAAAAAGAAAACGCGGGCAGAAAAGTGTATAAACACCTGATGAACGGTGTTTCGCATATGTTGCCCTTTGTTGTGGGCGGCGGCGTGCTGATTGCCCTCGGTTTCTTAATTGATACGCTCGCGGGCAATGCCAATGTCGGCGGCAACTTCGGCTTTACAAATCCCGTGGCGGCAGTCGTCTTTTGGATAGGCAAAGCGGCATTTGCCTTCATGCTCCCGATTTTGGCGGGGTATATTGCGCAGTCCATTGCCGACCGCCCCGGCCTTTTGCCCGGCATTGTCGGCGGGTATCTTGCCACCACAGGCGCAACGCTTGCCGCACCCACGGGCGACGATACCGCGGTATCGGGCTTTCTCGGGGCATTGCTTGCGGGCTTTGTCGCAGGCATATTGGTGAACTTCCTGAAAAAAGCGTTTTCATGGTTGCCGAAGTCGATGGACGGTATCAAACCCGTCTTTCTCTATCCGCTGTTCGGCACGCTCCTCATCGGTTTGTTTATGCTGTTGATTAACCCGATTGTCGGCGTGGTGAACGGTGCGGTTTCAAGCGGCCTTGCCACGCTCGGCAACACCAGCAAATTGCTCCTTTCCATCGTCCTTGCCGCCATGATGGCGATTGATATGGGCGGCCCGTTCAACAAAGCGGCGTATGTGTTCGGCACGGCGGCAATCGCCGACGGCCACACTTGGATTATGGCGGCGGTGATGATTGGCGGTATGGTGCCGCCTATCGCCATAGCCCTTGCCACAACCTTTTTCAAAAACCGTTGGACGAAAGACGAACTGAAAAGCGGTCCTGTCAATTATCTTATGGGGCTTTGCTTCATTACCGAAGGCGCCATTCCCTATGCCGCGTCCGACCCGTTGCGCGTCATTCCCTCCTGTATGATCGGTTCTGCGGTTGCAGGTGCTGTTACGGCGCTGTTCGGTTGCACCTGCCCCGCGCCCCACGGCGGCATATTCACCTTTGCGGTGGTCGGCAAACCTTTTGGGTATTTGATTGCCCTTGTGGCAGGCTCGGTTGTCGGCGCGCTGATGCTGGCACTCTTAAAAAAGAAAAAAAACAGAACAGTGAGGTAAATAAAAATGGTTTCTCAAAATGTACAGGTCACAAATAAAATGGGCTTTCATATGCGCCCGGCGAATGTGTTTGTCAGCGCCATGGGCAAATACAAATCCGATGTATCTATCGTGTTCAACGGTAAGGAAATCAACGGCAAAAGCATTATGAACATTATGGCGGCGTGCATCAAATGCGGCGCAGATATTGAAATTCGCTGTGCCGGTGAAGACGAAACCGCCGCTTTGCAAGAGGCGGTGCAGTTGGTCGAAAGCGGGCTCGGTGACGAGCAATAAAAAGGTGAGGGCAATGATTTACAAAGGAATTGCGGGCGCCGAGGGCATCGGCATCGGCAAAGCGCTTGTCGTGCGTGAGCAAACGCTTGACTATTCCCAAGTGGTGTTTTCGGGGGCGGAGAACGAAACAGAACGCTTGCAAACGGCAATCGCGGCATTTTGTGAAAATGTGACCGCCATGCAGGCAAAACTGACCGCCTCAGTCGGCGAAAAGCAGGCGGAAATTTTAAGCGGGCAAATTATGATGATACAAGACCCGTTTATGACCTCGCAAATGCAGGATTTTATCGCGGGCGGGCAGTGCGCCGAAGCGGCGGTCGATGCGGTTTGCAATATGTATATCGAGATGTTTTCCTCAGTCGAGGACGATTTAACGAGACAGCGCGCGACGGACATCTGCGATATGCGCGCACGGCTGTTGGGGATTTTGTTGGGGAAGACGGAAGTGGATTTAAGCGACTTACCGCCCGAAACCGTATTGGTGGCGCACGATTTTACCCCGTCGATGACGGCGAATATGCAAAAAGAGCATATCGTCGGCATTCTCTCCGAAACCGGCTCCAAAACCTCGCATTCCGCGATTTTGGCACGCAGTTTGGAAATTCCCGCCGTGATGAGTGTGGAAAATATTTGCACGCTTTTGCGGGACGGCGATACCGTGATTGCAGACGGCACCCGCGGCGAGGCGGTTGTGCGCCCCGCGCAGGGCATTTTGGAGGCGTATGCCTCAAAGCGCGAACAACTGAAAACGGAAAAACAAGCCTTGCGCGCCTTTGCGGGCAAAAAGACCGCGACTGCAGACGGCAAACAGTTGGCGGTATATGCCAATATCGGCAAACCCGACGATGTTTCTGCCGTGTTGCAGAATGACGGCGAGGGCGTGGGACTGTTCCGCACGGAATTTCTGTTTATGGACAGAGCCGCGCTTCCTTCGGAAGAAGAACAGCTTGCCGCCTACCGCGCGGTTGCCGCGCAAATGCAGGGGAAAGAGGTCATTATTCGCACACTGGATGTCGGCGGGGATAAAGATATACCGTATCTGCATATGGAACGCGAGGAAAATCCGTTTTTAGGCCACCGCGCCGTGCGTTATTGCCTCGACAATCCCGAAATCTACAAAGTACAACTGCGCGCCCTGTTGCGTGCGTCCGCATACGGAAACATAAAAATTATGTTGCCACTGGTCTCTACCGTAAGCGAAGTACGCCGCGTGCGGGAACTTTTGGAAAGCGCAAAAGCGGAATTGCGTACAGAAAATATCAAGTTCAATGAAAAAATCCTCGTCGGCGTAATGATTGAAACGCCTGCCGCCGCTATGACAGCGGATTTGCTTGCCAAAGAAGCGGACTTTTTCAGCATCGGCACAAACGATTTAACGCAGTACACCATGGCGGTTGACCGCGGCAACAGCAAGGTTTCCGCACTTTACAGCCATTATAACCCTGCGGTATTGCGGTTGATTAAGCAGACCGCAGAAGCCGCAAACCGTGCGGGGATACCCGTCGGGATGTGCGGCGAAGCGGCGGCAGATAAGGCGTTTATTCCGTTGTTAATCGCATTTGGTCTGCACGAATTTTCCGTCACGCCTGCCGCGGTGCTCCCGACGCGCAAAACCGTATCTCTTTGGAGCAAAACCGATGCGGACGCGCTCGCCGAGCGCGTTCTAACCCTCGCCAGCGCCGAAGAAGTCGCCGCCGCACTCGAAGAAGCGGCAAGAGCGTAATTTGTAGAGACGCCGCTAAATAGAATTTGTTATCCTGAGCGAAGCGAAGGATCTCGGACGCAGAAAAACATATATTCTGCAAGAGATTCTTCGCCTACGGCTCAGAATGACAGAATTACGGGTGGGTACACAGACTCACCTCTATGCATTAATTGAAATCTATAATTTCCGTAAAATTTATTGTAAATCCGATATAAATGTGCTACAATACCCTACATCTTTTTAATTTCGGGTGAAAACAATGATAGCGGTAATTGATTACGGCGCAGGGAATCTTTTAAGCGTGCGAAAAGCGCTGGATTACATCGGCGCGGAAAATATTGTGACCGCCGACAAGGCGGAAATCGAGGCGGCAGACGCGGTGATTTTACCGGGTGTTGGCGCATTCGGTGATGCGATGACGTGCCTGCATGCTTCGGGGCTTTTGGAAACGGTCAAAACGGCGGCGTTATCCGATACGCCGTTTTTGGGGATTTGCTTAGGATTGCAAATGCTGTTCCAAAAAAGCGAAGAAACGCTCGGGGTTGCGGGCTTATCGGTTTTAGAGGGCGAAATTTGCCGCTTCCCGTCGGATATGGGCTTAAAAATTCCGCAAATCGGTTGGAATTCCATCGAAATTACGCCCGATTGCCCGCTGTTTCGCGGTGTGTCGAACGGGGCATATGTCTATTTTGTCCATTCCTATTATTTGAATGCCAAGCATCCTGAAAATGTGGCGGCAACGGCGAATTACGGCATCAATTTCCACGCCGCGGCGTTTGATGCATCGAAAAATCTGTATGCCACGCAGTTTCATCCTGAAAAAAGCGGTGCAGTCGGCTTGCAAATTCTCAAAAACTTTGCCGCGATGCAGAAGGGAGAACGCTGATGTACGCAAAACGAGTGATTCCCTGTTTGGATGTCAAAAACGGGCGCGTGGTGAAAGGCGTTAGTTTTGTCAATTTGCGTGATGCGGGCGACCCTGTGGAATGCGCCGTCGCATACGATAAAAAAGGCGCGGACGAGCTTGTGCTGTTGGATATTACCGCAACGCACGAGGGGCGCGGTACGATGGTCGATATTGTCACGCGCGTGGCAAACTCAATTTTCATTCCCTTTACCGTCGGCGGCGGTATTCGTACCACCGACGATTTTAAAGAACTTCTGCGTGCGGGGGCGGATAAAATCTCCGTCAATTCCGCGGCGGTGCGCAATCCCGATTTGATTAACGAGGCGGCGCAGAAATTCGGCAGTCAGTGCGTGGTGTGTGCCATAGACGCCAAACGCCGCGCAGAGGGCGGCTGGGAAGTCTATTTGAACGGCGGCAGATTGCCGACGGGTATCGACGCTGTGGAATGGGCAAAAGAAGCCGTTTCCCGCGGGGCAGGCGAAATACTGCTGACGAGTATGGATTGCGACGGGCAAAAAACAGGCTATGATATAAACCTCACCAAAGCCGTTTCCGAGGTTGTCGGCGTGCCTGTGATTGCCTCAGGCGGGGCGGGCGCGCTCGAGCATTTTTATGACGCGCTTACCGTCGGCAAGGCGGACGCGGTGCTTGCGGCATCGCTGTTCCATTTTAACGAAATCCCGATTGCGGATTTGAAAGCGTATCTCCAAAAACAGGGCATTCCCGTGCGCCCTGTGCTTTGAAAAGGTGCTTACTATGGAGTTGTTTATACAAATTATCGTGTGCTTTTTCGCCGGTATGGGCGCAGGGCTCGGTACGGGCTTTGCGGGGCTTTCCGCCGCGGCGGTGATAAGCCCGTTGCTCATTACCTGCCTGGGGCTCGAGCCGTATGCGGCGGTCGGCATTGCTTTGGCGAGCGATGTGCTTGCAAGCGCCGTTTCGGCGTATACCTATCATAAAAATAAGAATTTAGACATCAAAAACGGACTCATTATGATGGTGACGGTGCTGTTGTTCACCGTGGTCGGCAGTTATGTTGCCAAACTTGTGCCCGCGCAAACTATGGGCGGATTTTCCAACTTTATGACGCTGTTTTTGGGACTGAAATTTTTAATCAAACCCGTGATGACCACCAAAGAAAAAATGAACGCCGTCTCTGCGCAAAAACGCGCGGTGCAGTCGGTGCTTTGCGGTATGATTATCGGCTTTATCTGTGGTTTTGTCGGCGCGGGCGGCGGTATGATGATGCTGTTGATTTTAACCAGCGTGCTTGGCTACGAACTCAAAACCGCGGTCGGCACAAGCGTGTTTATTATGGCGTTTACGGCTCTGACAGGCTCTGTGTCGCATTTTGTGCTCGGCGGCACGCCGAATTGGCTGTTGCTCGTGCTTTGCGTGGTGTTTACTTTCCTTTGGGCGCAAATTGCCGCGAAGTTTGCCAATAAAGCATCCTCAAAAACCCTCAATCGGATTACGGGCGCGGTGCTGACGGTGTTGGGGCTTGTGATTGTCGGCGTCAATTATCTGTTTTAATCTAAAAATACCGGTAAAAATAAAAGCGCAGAGGCGGTACACGGTACAGCACTCTGCGCTTGTTTTTGTTTCTATCCGTTATTCGGTCGCTTGTGAAACGGGCTCAGTCGACTCTGTCGGCGGTTCTGCGGGCTCAGTCGACGCTTCGGGCTCGATTGGCGTTGTCGGTTCATCGGGTATCTGTGGCTCGGCAGGCGTTTCGGGCGCGATGGGGGCTTCGGGTGCGTCGGGTGTTTCGCCGTCCGCGGGAGCTTCGGGCGCGGCAGGCGTTTCGTTTTGCGCGTTGTTTTGTCGGTTGTTGGTGCGGCGGCGTGTGGTGGGTTCTGCCACCGTTTCGGAAACGGGCGGTTCGGTAATTACCGGAACTGCGTCCACCGCGGCGGTTTGCTCTTCCGAGACAGCTTGGCTTTCGGATACCTCTACCTTTTCAAATTCCGTTTTTTTGCCGCAAGATACGAGTGCGCAGACAGACAATAACAATACACCGCAAATAAAGCCTATTTTTACAGAAGAACACCGCATAATACCACCTCCGCATAGTATGCACAAAAAATACCGTGCCTATTCTAATGCAATCGGAAAAATTTGTCAACAACCGACTGCCGATTAAATTCCCGACCGAACGGCAATACTAACGGTATCTTGCAAAAATCCGTTTGCACGGGGGGATGTTCTATGAAAGCGGTTTTCGTTATCGGCACAGAGGAAAAGTCTTTGCGTCCGATTACCGACACAACGCCGAAGCTGCTTTTGCCGATTGCCGGTCGGCCGTTGCTTTCGTACCTGTTGGAAACACTGTATAAAAACGGGATACGGGAGGTGTATTTGCTGTTGCCGTACGCACACCGCCGTGTGGCGGCCTATGTGCGCGCGCATACCCCGCAGGGCATGCAGGTGCATCTTGTTTTTGAGACAGACGGTGCGCGACAGCAGACGGCGGAACTGCTTGCGGCAGAAATCGAGCCGCTGTGCTTTGTGTCGGGTGTGCATTTTTGGAATTTTGATTTGCACAAAGCCCTGCAAGCCCATTTGCAAACCGATGCAGACCTGACTGCATTGACCGTCCCTGCACAGATGTGCCGAAGCGGTGCAGTGCTTTCTATACATGCGAGCGGCGCCGTTACGGCGTGCCGCGCGTATACACCGCATACCGCATCACCGAATGCCGAAACAGACAGCGGTGTGTATCTGTTGCGCCCCGGGTGTGTGCAGGCGGTATTGCAAACCGAAACGGAAACGGACGGCTTTTCCGTCCTGCCGCGGCTTTTGCAGTACGATGTCTACGCCTGCGCGGCACAAGGGTATTTTAATGCCGTGGAGACTCCCGCGTCGTTTGTCGCCTGTACGCGAGATGTTCTGCGCGGCAAAACCGAATTCCTTTTGCCGCATTTGGCGGACGGCATTTTTACCGATTCCGCTTTGCCGAAAGGGGCATACCAACTGTTTCCGCCGGTGTTCATCGGCGAAAATGTTACGGTCGCCGACGGCGCGCAAATCGGGCCGAATACCGTTTTGGAAAACGGCTGTTTTGTCGGGGCAAAGGCAAAGGTCGAAAACAGCATTGTGCGTGCAGGCGCGGCAATCTATCCATATGCGCATCTGTGCGGCGCAACGGTTTGTGAAAATGCCGTGATACAGGAGTCTGCGTCTTTATCCGCCGGCAGCGTGGTTGGGGCGTCCGCCTGCGTCGGTAGGCACGCGGCTTTGGAAAACGGCGTGCGTGTGTGGCAACGCCGCACGGTGGAAAACGGTATGCACCTTTCGGGTAATGTGCGGGATTACACCCCGCAGGATATTCTGTTTGCGGAGAACGGAAGGCTTTGTACCGTGCCCGACGCCCTGACGCCGATTTTTTTGGCGGCGTTCGGACAGGCATTGGGTGGGTGTGCCTTCGGGCAAAAGGTCGGCATTTTATGTGACGGCAGTGCATCGGCAGTCGCGGCGGCACAAGTTTTGTCAGGGACGCTCTCTGCACAGGGGAGCCGTGTTTGGCATTTCGGCAATGGCTTTTTGCCGCAGTTGCATTTTTACACCGCATTTTGCGATTTGCAGATGGGCGTTTTCTTGTGCACGCAAAATAACCGATTGCAGTTATATTTGTTTTCTGCGGGGGGCTTATTGCTGTCGGGCGTACAGACCTCGGCGCTGGTGACGCGCCTGCAATTCGGTGATTTCCCTTCAATCGTTTCCGAGGTTTGCAGGAAAACTGCCGATATGCACGATATGCAGACCATGTATTTGCGGGAATTACTGCACGAAGCGGGCACCGTTCTCCAAGAACAGCGCGTTTGCGTACAATGTCCGAATGCGGATATTTCCATGCTGTTGGAGGATGCGCTTTACCGCCTGCAAGCCGAGGCGGGCAACGAAATCACCCTGCGGTTGTCCTTTGACGGCACGCGGGTGACTGCCTTCCACCGCGACTGCGGATATTTGCCGCACGAGCGGCTGTTGGCGCTTTGCTGTAACGCACTGTTGCAAAGCGGACAGGATATTGCGCTTTCGGCGGATACCCCCATGGCTTTTGCGCGCCTTGCCGCCGCACACGGCAGGCATATTTTGCCGTATCCCGCTTCTGCAACGGCGGACGCACCCGATACAAATACGCACGCGCTTGCCTGCGAACAGTTGTATGTGCGCGACGGGCTGTTTTTGTGTATGCGGTTGCTCGGTATTTTACAGCAAAGCGGCAAAAGCCTTGCACAATTACACAAAGAATTGCCGGAATTTTTTGTGCGGCGAAAAACCGTGCCCGTGCTTTTGCCGCCCGAAGAAATTTTGCGCGCCTTGCATTTGCCGAACGCCGAGATTTGCGATACGGGGATTGTTTGGCAACGCGCGGATGACCGCGTCTTGATTACGCCGCAGCAGGCAGGGAAAAAACTGCGTATTTTAGCGGAAAGTACACGCTTTGAAACGGCAAAGTCGCTGTGCGAAGAAGTGGAGGAAAGACTGACAAAACATTGACACCGAGCAAAATAAAGAGTATTATTATAGAATAATTATAATCGGATAAAATCGGTATCTGTGTGAAAACGGTATGGCAGATACGAAACAACGGACTTTCACCTGCTTTTTGTGCTTTGAAAGCAGGGTTACATAAACAAAGTATGATTTTTAGAAAACAAGGAGAAGCTGAATGGCAAAACAAATGAAAGAAAAGCCTACACAGCCTGCACAAAAGCCCGAAAAATCGCGGCAGAACAGTGCGGGTAAAGGCAAGACTGCCCAGAAGAACGGCGCGCAGTCCAAAAAACAACCCAAAACCCAACAAAAAATGCAACAGAAGTCCACCAAAACGCAAAAGACCGCTATGCAGGGGTTCAGCGATTCCACCGCGGGGCAACAGCAAAAACGGTATTACAACAGCCTGAAAAATGCAAACACCGCCAAAACGACCAAACGCAAATCCGCCGGTGGGAAGACGCGGCAAAAAAAGCCGACGCCGCCTTTAAAAATTGCCTTTTTAGGCGGGCTTAACGAGGTCGGCAAAAATATGACGCTCTACGAATGCGAGGGTGAAATGCTGTTGGTCGATTGCGGGCTGGCATTTCCCGACCCCGAAATGTTCGGCGTGGATTTGGTCATTCCCGATTTTACCTATGTGCTTGAAAATGCCGATAAAATCAAAGGCATTTTAATTACCCACGGGCACGAGGACCACATCGGCGGCTTGGCCTATTTATTGAAAGATTTAAATATTCCTGTCTACTCTACGCGCCTGACTATCGGTTTGATTGAGGGGAAACTGCGTGAGCACAAAATTTTGGACAAATGCAATTTGAATGTGATAAAGCCCGGCGACAAAGTGAAACTCGGCTGTTTTGAAACTGAGTTTATCCATGTCAATCACTCCATTCCCGACGCGGTCGCGCTGGCAATTCATACACCGGCGGGTACGGTGGTGCAAACGGGCGACTTTAAAATTGATACCACGCCCATTGACGGCGGTGTGATTGATTTGGCGCGGCTGTCTGCTATCGGCGAAGAAGGCGTTCTGTGCTTACTGTCCGACTCAACAAATGCCGTAAAGCCCGGCTTTACCGAAAGTGAACGCAAGGTCGGCGAAACCTTTGAGGTGCAGTTCCGTAAAGCGGGTACGCGCCGCTTAATTGTGGCGACCTTCGCGTCCAATATCCACCGCGTACAACAGATTATCAATGTGGCGGAACGCTTGGGGCGCAAGGTGGCGCTGTCGGGCAGAAGCCTTGAAAATGTGGTGTCCGTTGCGGCAGAACTCGGCTATATCAATGTGCCCGAGGGCATTTTGGTCGGCATTGACAGCATCAACCGCTATCCGCCCGAAAAGCTCGTGCTGATTACCACGGGCAGTCAGGGCGAGCCGATGTCCGCGCTGTACCGTATGGCATTTTCCGAGCATCGGCGTGTGGAAATCGGGCCGAATGATTATGTGATTATCTCCGCAACCCCCATTCCCGGCAATGAAAAAATGGTCGGGAAAGTGGTGGACGAACTGTTAAAACAGGGCGCGGAGGTCGTATATGAAAAAATGTACGATGTCCATGTTTCGGGGCACGCCTGCCAAGAAGAACTCAAATTGATGATGAGCCTTGTCAAGCCGAAGTATTTTATTCCCGTGCACGGTGAGCAAAAGCATTTGCAAAAGCATGCGGCGCTCGCGCGCACAATGGGTATCCCCGAGGGCAATATCTTGCTTGCCGACAACGGCAAAGAAGTGGAAATTACCGCCGAAAAAATCCGCATTTCGGGCGAAGTGCCCGCCGGTATGGTCTTTGTCGACGGCAGCGGTGTCGGCGATGTCGGCTCGGTGGTGTTGCGCGACCGCAAACGCTTAGCCGAGGACGGCATTATCATCATTGCCGCGACGATTGATAAGGAAACGGGTGAGGTGATTTCGGGGCCCGATGTTGTGACGCGTGGCTTTGTGTATGTGCGCGAGTCCGAACAGTTAATGGAGGAGTCCCGCCGCCTTTGCGAGAGTGTACTGGCGGACTGTATGTATGAACATGTGCGCGATTTCGGTACCATTCGCAACCGCCTGCGGGATGAAATCTCGCGCCTGACCTTTTCGCGCACCAAACGAAGCCCGATGGTTCTGCCGATTATTATGGAGGTGTAAGCCTTGAAAGCCGGTCGTGTGATTCGCACGTATCCGCTGAGTTTTGCGCTGATTTTACTCTCAGCGGTATTCTGTATCGTCACCGTCTTTTTCGATTGGCGTGTGGCGCTTGCCGAGGCGTGCCTGCTTTTGGTGTTTACCGTGGCGGCGGCGCTCAAAGCACAGCACGATTTTAAAGTGATTCGCAAAACAGTCGCCTCTATCAATGCATCGTTTTCTGCGGAGGAAAACTCGTCTTTGACCAATTTCCCGTTGCCGGTTGCGGTGTTTGACAGCAGTGACCGCGTGGTTTGGTATAACCAAAAGTTCAACAATGAGATTTTGCGGGAATTGGAGCCGCAAAACGATGACATCGGGCAGTTTACGGGTGGCAAGGGTTTGCAGAAAATCCGTGAAAAGACCGTGTTCCCCGTAAAACTCGGCACAAAAGAATATACCGTTTATTTCAGCCACATCGCCTGCGCGGGGCGGCAATCCTATGTCTTGATTTATACCGAGGATACCGTCTTAAAGCAAACTGCGGCGGCTTATAAACTTGAAAAGCCCGCCGTGGTGCTGTTGGCGGTGGACAGCGCCGACGAAATCTACCGCGCCTATAAAGAAAGCGAATATGCCGAGATTTTGGGCGATGCCGAGCGTATGACCGAGGTTTGGCTGTCGGAGTTTGACGGCGTGTTCCGCAAAATTTCCGGCGGCAGGTTCTTTGCGGTTGTACCCGAAGCGGAGCTTCGCAAAATGATTACGCGAAAATTCAATATTTTGGAGCAGGTTCGTGCCTATACATACAACGGTGCGTCGGTGGGCATTACGCTGTCGGTCGGCGCGGGGCGCGGGGACACGCTTTCCGATGCGGAAAGCAACGCGCGTCAGGCGTTTGATATGGCGCTCGGCCGCGGCGGCGACCAAGCGGTTTTAAAGGGTACGGACGAAAGTTATCAGTTTTTCGGCGGTGTTTCCAAGGGCGTCGAAAAACGCACCAAGGTGCGTTCGCGCGTGGTGGCAAATGCCCTCGGCGAGCTTTTGCAAACTGCCGAAAATGTGGTTGTGATAGGGCATAAGTTTTCGGATTTGGACAGCGTCGGCGCGGCAATCGGTATGTGTAGGGCGGCAACCGCGCTCGGAAAGCCCGCCAAAATAGCGGTCAATGAAAAAACCACGCTTGCCCAACCTTTAATGGCTTATATGCGTGCGCAGGGTGCGGATATTTTCATCTCGCCCGAAGCGGCGGAGCATATGCTGACGGAAAAATCCCTGTTGATTGTGGTGGATACCCATAAAACCGGTTTTGTTGAGTCGTCGGAACTCTACGCAAAGGCACAGCAGGTTGTGGTGATTGACCACCACCGAAAAAATGTGGATTATATTCAAAATGCGGTTATTTTTTACCACGAGCCGCACGCCTCCTCCACCTGCGAATTGGTGACGGAGCTGTTGCAGTATATCGGCAAAAAGCCGCTGGTGACCCCTGTGGAAGCCAATGCGTTGCTCGCGGGGATAATGCTCGACACCAAAGAATTTGTTTTGCGCACGGGCGTACGCACTTTTGAGGCGGCGGCATATTTGCGTGCACGCGGGGCGGATACCGTCGCGGTCAAAGGCTTTTTCGCCGGCAGTATGGAAAACCGCAAACTGCGCGGGCAAATTGTGCTGAACGCCAAAAGCCATAAACGGTGTGCCGTGTCCGTAGCCGATTTTGACGCAAAAGACTTGCGCGTGATTTGTGCGCAGGCGGCGGACGAACTGTTGACGGTCAGCGATGTGGATGCGTCGTTCGTGCTGTTTGAAACCGACGGCACCGCCAACATATCCGCACGCTCGATGGGCAAGGTGAATGTGCAGTTGATTATGGAGTCGCTCGGCGGCGGCGGGCATCAAACGATGTCGGCGGCACAGCTTGCCGATACCACGCTGTACGATGCAGAAAAACAGCTGTATGCGGCAATCGACGCGTATTTTGAAAATCAGTAAAACCACTTTCTAAAAACGGAGGTATTGTTATGGAAGTTATTTTGAAAAAAGATGTGAAGGGCTTGGGCAAAGCGGGCGAAAAAGTCAAAGCGTCCGACGGGTATGCCCGCAATTTCCTGTTCCCGAAAGGGCTTGCCGTGGAGGCAAACGCCCAAACCTTAACCGAATATAAAAACAGCGAAGCGTCCAAACAGCATAAAATCGATGTAGAAGTTGCCGCGGCAAAGGACGCCAAAGCCAAATTGGACGGCAAAACCGTGCACCTGACTGCCAAAGCGGGGCAAAACGGCAGACTGTTCGGCTCCGTGACCGCCAAGGATGTGGCACAGGCGATTACCGAGCAGTTGTCCGTCGCGGTGGATAAACGCAAGCTGTCGGTTGCCGATATTAAAAACTTCGGCACCTATACGGCGGAAGTAAAACTGTATACGGGCATTGCCGCAACGGTAACGGTGGAAGTTACCGAATAATTGCAGAGGAGCTACATAGATGGATACTCTCCTGTTTGACAAAATTCAAGAGCCGTACAGCATGGATGCCGAGCAAGCGGTTCTGGGCGCGATTTTGATTGACGCGAACTGTTTTGACCGCGTATCGGGCATTTTGCGCACGGCGGACTGCTTTTATATCCCGCAGCATAAGGCAATCTATACGATTATTGCGAACTTAAAGTTGCTTAACCAAAAGGTGGACGCGTTGATTGTCGCTGAGGAACTACGCAGAAACGGCACCTATGACGAGGCGAGCGGCAAAAACTATTTGGCACAGCTGGCGCAGTCTGTGCCGAGCGTTGCCAATGTGGAAAACTACGCGAAAATCATTCGAGAAAAGTATTATCTGCGCACGCTGATGGACGCCGCTTCCGAAATGCTCAAAAACGCGGCGGACGAAGAATTGCCCGCCGACACGATTATGGACGCGGCAGAGCAAAAAATCTACAATATTCGACAGGGCACGAAGGACAACGAGCCGACGCGCCTTTCCGACATCATCACCAATGAGGTGTATGACAATCTGCAAAAACTGACCGACCCTGCGCTTGCCGCCGAATACAAGGGCATTCCGACGGGCTTTTCGCTGTTGGACAAGTATATGACGGGATTAAACAAATCCGATTTAATTTTAATCGGTGCGCGCCCTGCAATGGGTAAAACCAGTTTTGCGCTGAATATTGCGCGCAATGTGGCGGTGCAGGCAAAGAAAAAGGTGGTCTTTTTCTCGCTCGAAATGGGCAAGGAACAGTTAGCCCAGCGTATTCTTTCCACCGAAGCGCGCGTGGAAAGCCAAAAAATGCGTACCGGCGAGCTTACGGACGACGATTGGCAGCGGATTGCCCAGGCGACGGTGTCTTTAAACGAGGCAGAACTGTATTTTGACGATACCGCCAATATCACCGTGCCCGAAATGAAAGCGCGCGTGCGCAAAATGCGCGATGTGGACTGTGTGATTATCGACTATTTGCAGTTGATGCAGGGCACAAAGCGCACCGACAGCCGTGTGCAGGAGGTTTCCGAAATTACGAGAAGCTTAAAACTGATGGCAAAGGATTTGAAAATCCCCGTCATTACCTGCTCCCAGCTTTCGCGTTCCACCGAGGGACGCGGCAAATCCCATAAACCGCAGTTGTCGGATTTGCGTGAGTCGGGCTCTATCGAGCAGGACGCCGATATTGTTTTGATGCTGTACCGTGAGTCGTATTATGACGAGGAGAAAAACGAAACGGTTGTCACCGACGAAAACAAAGCACAGGTGATTGTCGCCAAAAACCGTCACGGCGGTACGGGCGAGATTGATTTGCATTGGAACGGCAACTATACCATGTTCTCCACGCCGGAGTTGTATCACAATGCGTAACGCGGTGCTGTCGTGTGTGCGCGAATATGCGATGCTTCGTGACGGCGACCGTGTGACCATCGGCTTTTCGGGCGGGGCGGACTCTTGTTGCCTGTTGCATTTGCTTTATACTTTACAAGACGATTTGGGAATTTCCGTTTCGGCACTGCATGTGCACCACGGTATTCGCGGTGCAGAAGCTGACCGTGATGCCGCCTTTTGCAAGGCATTTTGCGAAAAATACGGAATTCCGTTTGCGGTTTCTTATGTCAATGTACCGCAAACAGCGGCGCAATCGAGGGAAACTACGGAAGAATGTGCGCGCAGACTGCGGTACGCGGCGTTGCGCACTGCGGCAGGGGCGCAAGGCAAAATCGCCACCGCCCATACGGCTGACGATAACGCCGAAACCGTGCTGTGGAATTTGACGCGCGGTACGGGGCTTGCGGGCTTATGCGGCATTCCGCCCGTGCGTGAAAACATTGTGCGCCCGTTGCTGTTTTGTACCCGTGCGCAAGTGGAAGATTATTGTGCAAAAGCGCATTTGGAGTTTGTGACCGACAGCACCAATTTATCGTCTGCGTACACGCGCAATCGGATTCGACAAGAGGTTTTACCTGTTTTAAAGGAACTAAATCCCGCCGTTTTAGAGGCGGTAACGCGAATGTGCACGCATTTGCGGGCGGAAAACGAAACGGCAGAAGCCTTTTGCGATACATTTTTACAAAATATCGATACAAACGCAATTCCGCTGGATTTGCTGAAAAATCAACCGAAAGCCCTTGCCTGCCGCGTGTTAAAGCGCGTTTTACGGGAAAAGTCGGGCGGCGATATTGCCGCTTCTCATATCGACGCGGTATATGCTTTGCTGTTTCAAACGGGCAGTGTGACCTTGCCGAACGGCGTGACGGCGCGCAGTCGAGGCGGTGTGCTGGAATTTCCGGAAAAGACGGAGATACAGCCGTTTTCCGTGCCGCTTGTGACGGAAAAATTTCCCGTAACGGTGTACTTGCCGCAGGGGCGGGTGGAAATTCAGAAATACACGCAAAAAGATTTACAAAATCTTCACAAAGACCTATTGGCGAATGCGGTGGATTGTGTTAAAATAGGCAATGCCGTGCTTCGGAGCCGCCGTGCGGGCGACTGCTTTACACATGGTAGGCGGGCAGTGACCAAGTCCGTTAAAAAATGGCTCAATGAATTGGGCGTGGCGCCCGAACAGCGCAACGGTGTGCCGCTTTTGGCTTCGGAAAACGAAATTCTTTGGTTTGCAGGCTGCGGTGCGTCGAACACGGCAAAGCCGATCGAAAACACAAAAGAATTTTTGGTTTTAACTTATATTTGCGGGGGAAATACGAATGAATAAATATGATATGTCTGCGGACATCGAGCGCATCTTGCTGTCCGAGCAGGATTTGAAGGAGACGGTTGTGCGCATCGGCAAGGAGATTTGCCAGGATTATAAGGATAGCCGCAATCCGCTGATTTTGGTCAGCGTTTTAAAAGGCTCCGTTGTGTTTATGGGCGATTTGATGCGCGCCATTGACATTCCCTGCTTTATTGATTTTATGTCGGTTTCCAGCTACGGCGCGGGCACAACCTCGTCGGGCGTTGTGAAAATCATTAAGGATTTGGACACCAACGTCATTGAGGGCGCGGATTTGCTGTTGGTGGAGGATATTCTCGACAGCGGCAAAACGCTTTGCTATTTAAAACAGCTTTTGCAAACGCGCAATCCCGCAAGCGTCAAAATTTGCACCTTGCTTGATAAGCCCGACCGCCGCACCGCACCCATTCAAGCGGATTATGTCGGCGCGACCATTCCCGACGCGTTTGTTGTCGGCTATGGATTGGATTACGCCGAGCAATAAAGAAATCTGCCGTATGTCGGCATTTTAAAACCGTCAGTGTACGGCGGCGAATAAAACGGAAAGAAAAAAGGAGTGAACGCCCTTTGAAAAAAATAGATTGGAGAGCCGTTATCCCCTATATCGCCATACCGCTTGTGTTTGTGGTGTGTGTGGTGCTGTATATGAATATGGGGCAGACGACCAAAGCCAAAACCGAGTATTACGAGATTGTCAACAAGTTCGACAATCACGAAATCACCGCGTACAACCTGAACCTTACAAGCGGCGTGCTGGAATATAAGGTCGCAGGGGACGAAACGACCTATGAGTACACCGTGCCCAATGTCAACCTGTTTGTTGAGGATGTGCACGAGCAGGTGATGCAGTACAACCGTGACAATCCCGACGCACAGATTCAGGTGGATTACAAATCCGGCTCGGCGAATTCCTGGTGGGTCAGCTTACTGCCGACGGTGGCGGTGATGGTGCTGTTGACCCTTGTGATGTTCTTTATGTTCCGCAAAATGAACCAGTCTATGCAGAACGAGAACAACCGCGCCATGTCCTTCGGCAAAGCCCGCATCAAAAAGGGCGGCGACGATAAGCGCAAAACCACCTTCCAAGATGTCGCGGGTGCGGATGAGGAAAAGGAAGAACTCGAAGAAATCGTGGAATTTTTGAAAAATCCGCAGGCGTTTAATGAACTCGGTGCAAGAATCCCGAAAGGCGTGTTGCTTGTCGGCCCGCCCGGTACAGGTAAAACCTTATTGGCGCGCGCTGTTGCAGGCGAAGCCGATGTGCCGTTCTTCTCGATTTCCGGCTCGGATTTCGTGGAAATGTATGTCGGCGTCGGCGCGTCGCGTGTGCGCGATTTGTTTGACCAAGCAAAGAAAAATGCCCCGTCGATTATTTTCATTGACGAAATCGACGCCGTCGGCCGCCACAGAGGCGCCGGTATGGGCGGCGGGCATGACGAACGCGAGCAAACCCTCAACCAACTGCTTGTGGAAATGGACGGTTTCGGTGCAAATGAAGGCGTTATCGTCATTGCCGCGACCAACCGCCCCGATATTTTAGACCCCGCGCTGTTGCGTCCCGGGCGTTTCGACCGTCAGGTCACCGTCAATTACCCCGACATTCGCGGCAGAGAGGACATTTTGAAGGTGCACGCCAAAGGCAAGCCCTTGGGTCCCGATGTCAATTTGGGGCAGATTGCAGGCGCAACCGTCGGCTTTACGGGTGCGGACCTTGAAAATCTTTTGAACGAAGCGGCACTTTTGGCGGCAAGACGCAAGAAAAAAGCCATCACCATGTCCGAAATCGAAGAAGCCACGATGAAAGTCTTGGTCGGTACGGAGAAAAAATCGCACCGCATTACCGAGCACGACAAGGAGATTACCGCCTATCACGAGGCGGGGCACGCGGTTTCCGCCTATTATCTCGAACATCAAGACCCCGTAACACACATTTCGATTGTGCCGCGTGGGATGGCGG
This sequence comes from Candidatus Fimenecus sp., assembly GCA_051881395.1. GTDB lineage: Bacteria > Bacillota > Clostridia > Oscillospirales > Acutalibacteraceae > Fimenecus. Next base: position 9,564 of record JBJEPU010000133.1, on the reverse strand, counting down.
GCGGCTTTACGATGCATCAGCCCGAAAAGGACGAAATGCATTTGATGCGCTCTCGTATGCTTGACGACATCGTTTCGCTGCTCGGCGGGCGAGTCGCGGAAAGTATTATTTTCGGCGACATTTCCACAGGTGCGTCTAACGATATTGAGCGCGCGTCCGAGGTTGCGCGCAAAATGGTGACCAAATACGGTATGAGCGAAAAGCTCGGCCCGATTGCGTTCGGGCAGGATAATGACGAGGTCTTTATCGGCAAGGATTATAACCATATCCGCAACTACTCCGAAGCGGTTGCCTGCCAGATTGACAAAGAGGTTGAGGCAATCGTGCTCAACGCCTATAAGCGTACCGAGGAGATTTTGCGCACGCATATCGACAAGTTGCATATTGTGGCAAAAGCCCTTGTCGTGCGTGAAAAACTTACCGGAGACGAGTTCTATATGCTGATGGACGGCAAGGAACTGCCGCCGCTGACACCCGTTTCCGAACCGACGCCGACGGCAGAATCCGATACGGCGGCACAAGCGGAGACTGTGTCGGACGCACAGCCTGCGCAAAACGGGGATAGCGATACCCCGTGCGCAGAGAGTGAAGCGCCCGCCGCGGCAGAACCGCCCGAGGCGCAAACGCCCACGGCAGAGCCGCAATCCACGGAACAATAACCAAACAACACGGTGGGAAGTAGATTTTCACCGTGTTTTTTTACAAAAAGATAGGGATTTCCCCCTGCATTTCGACCAAAAACAAAGGGGCGAAAATCCGTGCTTTTTGCCATTTCGACAAACTTTTTCTCTTTTGCGGCGGAACGCGCGAAAAGATTGACTTTTTGCGGAAATGGGATTAGAATATATCCTAATATCATTAAAATGCATATGCAGTATGGGTAGGAGAAGACTATGAAACGCAATGGTTCCGAAATTATCGCCGAGGTGCTTATCGAGCACGGTGTGGATACCGTTTTCGGCTATCCCGGCGGCGCAGTTTTGAATATATATGACGCGCTGTATAAATACAGCGACCGCATTCGCCACATTTTGACCGCGCACGAGCAAGGCGCGTCCCACGCGGCGGACGGGTACGCCCGCGCCACGGGCAAAACGGGTGTGGTCATTGCCACCAGCGGCCCCGGGGCTACCAATTTGGTTACGGGGCTTGCCACCGCGTATATGGATTCCGTGCCGATGGTTGCCATTACGGGCAATGTCAGCACTTCGCTTATCGGCAGAGATGCGTTTCAGGAAGTCTATATAACGGGCATCACCATGCCCATTACCAAGCACAACTTTATGGTGCAGGATATTTCCGAGCTTGCCGATATTCTGCGCGAGGCGTTCAAAATCGCCAATACCGGCAGAAAAGGCCCTGTGCTTGTCGATATTCCGAAGGATATTACCGCGGCGGTCACCGATTTTGAGCCGCTTGTGCCCGCCCCGATTGTGGACAATACCGTTATCAACCATGAACAACTGAAAGCCGTTGCCAAAATGCTCAATTCCGCCAAACGCCCGTTCATTGAACTCGGCGGTGGCGTGACTTCGGCAAATGCTTCCGAAGAAGCGCGCGCTTTGGTGCAAAAATGCGGTGCGCCCGCGTGCCACACGCTGATGGCGGCAGGTGTTTTGGGTTATGACGAACCCCTCAATTACGGCTTGGTCGGTATGCACGGCAGTTTTGTCACCAACAAGGCGATGGATGAAGCCGATTTGCTGATTGCCGTCGGCACGCGTTTTTCCGACCGCGTTGCCTTAAAGCCCGACGCATTTGCGAAAAATGCCAAGGTTGTGCAAATTGATATTGATTTGAGCGAAATCAACAAGAATGTCACGGTAGATGCATACCTTACAGGCGATGTCAAAACCATTTTACAGGCGCTTTTGCCGCTTGTGGAGACGGTGGACCGCAGTGCGTGGCTTGCAGAACTCGAAACCTTTAAAAAGGACGATTATATCCCGCAGGATGACCCGTCACGCATTACGCCGCACGAGCTTGTGCAGGCGATTTGCAATGACACCGACAAAGAGACGGTGTATGTCACCGATGTCGGTCAGCACCAAATGTGGGCGGCGCAGTATCTTGCGCATACCGATGCGCGCAATTTCCTGACCAGCGGCGGCTTGGGTACAATGGGCTACGGCTACGGCGCGGCCATCGGTGCGCAAATTGCGTACCCCGAAAAACGCGTGGTGCATATTACGGGCGACGGCTCGTTCCATATGAATTTGAACGAAGCGTGCACGGCGGTCAGCTACAATTTGCCGATTATCACCGTGATTTTCGATAACCGCGTGCTCGGTATGGTGCGCCAATGGCAGACCTGCTTCTATGGCAAACGCTATTCGCAAACCGACCCCGAGCGCAAAACGGATTTTGTCAAAGTGATTGAGGGCTTCGGCGGCAAGGGCTACCGTGCAACCAATCTCGCCGAGTTTAAGGCGGCATACAAACAGGCACAACAGGATAATTGCCCTGTTTGGATTGACTGCACGATTTCCAAAGACGAGCGTGTACTGCCGCTTATCCCCGCAGGCAAAACGATTGACGATATTATTATCGCGCCGAATTGCGAAACCTGCCGCTATCAGTGCCACAAAAAATAAAGAAATTTGCATAAAAACACCTGCCGTACAGCGTATGGCAGGTGTTTTTCTCATTTCCCGAACGGGGAATAGGCTATACTGCGCGGCAGAACGGCGTGCTCGGGCGCACCGTGCGGAATGGCGGTTTCACATAACAGACAGGCATTGAAAATACTGTTTTTGCCGTAGCGTGTGCGAATGTTGCGCACCGCCGCGTCCAATTTTTCCTGCTGTTCGTGGCGGGCAAAATCCGAAAATAAATCGGTTTGTACGGGTGCGGCGGCATCTGTCAGCGCAATGGCCCGCACCGTGACCGCGCGCACGGGCAACTCCCATCGGTATACCGATTGAAACAGCGAAAACGCCGCTTGTGCGATTTCAAAGGCGCTTTGTGTCGGCAGGGGAAGGGGATGTTGGTATTGCCGTACAAACAGCGCATTGTTTTTAATGCTGATTTGTACCGCCGTTGCCGCCAAACGCTCCGAAAACAGTCGCCGCCCGATTTCCTGCGACAGCGACAGCATTACAAGCCATACCTCGCGCGGCGTTTGTAAATCCCGTACGCAGGTGGCACCGTGCCCGATGCTTTTGGAAACGGGCACAAATCCGTCGGGGCACACGCGCGATACATCCAATCCGTTCGCATACCGCCAAAGCACTTCGCCGCCTTTGCCGAATACATTTTTTAAAAACCGTACATCACAGGCGGCAAGTTGACCGATGGTGTGTATGCCGTATTTGTTCAATTTTTGCACGGTTGCCCGCCCACAGCCGAGCATATCCGCGGCGGGCAAATTCCAAATCTTTTCCCGAAAATCCTGCCGCGTAATTTCGGTGACAGCGTCGGGCTTTTTCATATCCGAGCCGAGTTTTGCAAAAACCTTGTTGAACGAGACACCGACCGACACCGTCAGCCCCAGTTCTTTTGTAATATGTGCGCGAATATCGTTGGCAATCTGCACCCCGTTCCCGAATAAGCCTTGCGAGCAGGTCACATCCAGCCACGCCTCGTCTAAGCCGAATGGCTCGATTTCGTCGGTGTAGCGGCGGTAAATTTTGCGCACCAATTCCGAATATTTCACATAGCGGTCAAAATGCGGCGGCACAATAATCAGGTCGCGGCATTTGCGCTGCGCCTGCCAAACGGTATCACCGGTTTTTACACCGCAACGCTTTGCCGGCTCGGATTTTGCCAAAATAATCCCGTGCCGCGCTTCCACAGAGCCCGCTACCGCCACCGCCTTGCCGCGCAGGGCTTCGTCATATAAGCATTCAATCGACGCATAGCAGTTGTTAATGTCGCTGTGCAAAATCACACGCTCCATTGTTCCCATCTCCAAACAGAACATTTGTTCGATATGTTGCCATTATACAGAACAAATGTTCTGCTGTCAACGGGGAAATACAGGAAAGCACAAAGAAAAGGGCACAATGTCCCAAAAAACGGATATAGCCTGCCTATCAAAAGGGAACGCTTCTTTTTACAGAGACGCTGCGTTGCATTCTTTTGCATTCTGTGGTATACTAAATTTGATTTTGGATTTTTACAAATACAGCTTAAAATCCACGAAAACGGATGTGAACGAAATGAAAATACTTGCGTTTGAAAGCTCCTGTGATGAAACCGCCGCCGCCGTGGTGGAAAACGGCAGAACGGTGCTGTCCTCGGTTGTCGCAACGCAGATTGAACAGCATAAACTGTTCGGAGGGGTTGTGCCCGAAATCGCGTCGCGTATGCATACCGAGGCGATTTGTGCCGTGGGCGCCGAAGCGCTCAAACAGGCAAGCTGCTCGTTGGAGACGGTCGACGCGATTGCCGTCACTTACGCGCCCGGGCTTATCGGCGCGTTGCTTGTCGGTGTGAATTATGCGAAAGGCTTAGCCTTGGGCAGTGGCAAACCGCTTGTGCCCGTGCACCACTTGCGTTCGCACATTGCGGCGAATTACATTACGCACCCCGATTTAGAGCCGCCGTTTTTGTGCCTTGTTGTGTCAGGCGGCAATACGCTGTTGGTGCGCGTCAAAGATTATACGGATTTTGAAGTTTTGGGCAGAACGCGCGACGACGCGGCGGGCGAGGCGCTCGACAAAGCCGCCCGTGCCATGGGGCTTTCGTATCCGGGCGGCGTCAATCTTGACAACCTCGCGAAAACCGGCGACCCGACTGCTTTTTCTTTCCCGAAACCGCGCGTAGACGGCAGTCCGTTGGATTTCAGCTTTTCGGGGCTCAAAACCGCGGTGCTCAATACCATACATAATGCCCAGCAAAGAGGGGAGACTATTGAAAAAGCCGACCTCGGTGCATCGTTTTTGCATGCGGTGGTGGATTCTCTGCTTGCCCACACCGAAACCGCGCTGGAACTGTACCCCGAAACCGACAAATTGGTGCTTGCGGGTGGGGTGAGTGCCAATTCCGTTTTGCGTGAACGCGTATTCAATCTTGCAAAACAGAAACATGTAAAACTGTATCTACCCGAACTGTCTCTTTGCGGCGACAATGCCGCGATGGTCGGTGCGCAGGGGTATTACGAGTACCTGGCGGGCAAGCGCGCGGGTATGGACTTAAATGCCGCGGCAACGATGTCGATTTCCGAAAAATAAACGCATTTCGCGGGCTTCTTTCTGCCGAAAATCGGAAAATTCGTCAAACTGAATTAAAAAACTACGCAGAATTGACAATTTATTAACATTTTCATTGTTGCTTTTTTCGGCGGTTTGGACTATAATATTTCAAAATGGAGGAATTTGGGGATTTTGAATTTTTCCGTTTTCAATTATGCAAAATTTTATCCGATATTTCGGATTGCAAAGTAAGGAGAATGTACTATGGCAGCATTGACACAGAACAAAAGCATTTTGTCCTGGCTCGACGAAAAGGTTGACCTTTTAAAGCCGGAACAAATCGTTTGGATTGACGGGTCGGAGGAACAGCTGGAAGCACTTCGCAAGGAAGCGTGCGAAAGCGGCGAGATGATTAAGCTCAACGAGGATTTGCTCCCCGGGTGCTATTATCACAGAACCGCCCCCAACGACGTTGCGCGTGTGGAGGACAGAACCTTAATCTGCTCCAAAAAAGAAGAGGATGCAGGTCCCACCAACCATTGGATGGACCCCGAAAAAGCATATAAAATGCTGTATGATATTGCCCGCGACTCCTACAAGGGCAGAACCATGTATGTGATTCCTTATTCGATGGGCCCTGTCGGTTCGCCGCTTGCGAAAATCGGCATTGAAATCACCGACTCCATCTATGTTGTGCTCAATATGGCAATCATGACCCGCGTCGGCAAAAAGGTTATGGATGTGCTCGGCGACAGCAACGATTGGGTGCGCGGTATGCACTGCAAATGCAATGTAGACCCCGAAAACCGTTGGATTTGCCAGTTCCCCGAGGATAACACCATTATCTCCGTGAACTCCGCTTACGGCGGCAACGTGTTGCTCGGCAAAAAGTGCTTTGCACTTCGTATTGCGTCTTATCAGGGCAAAAACGAGGGCTGGCAGGCGGAGCATATGCTGATTCTCGGCATTGAAAATCCGAAAGGCGAAGTCAAATATATCTGCGCGGCGTTCCCGTCCGCTTGCGGCAAAACCAACCTGGCTATGCTGATTCCGCCCGAGGGCTACCGCAAAAAAGGTTATAAAGTTTGGTGCGTCGGCGACGATATTTCCTGGATTCGCAAAGGCGAGGACGGCAGACTGTATGCCATCAACCCCGAAAACGGCTTCTTCGGCGTTGCGCCCGGCACCAACGAAAAATCCAACCCCAACGCATTGGCTTCTACCAGAAAGGGTACGATTTTCACCAATGTTGCGCGTAATCTCGATAACAACACCGTTTGGTGGGAAGGGCTTGACAAAAACCCGCCCGTCAACGCAGAAGAGTGGACGGGTATCAAGACAAACGGCGTAGAGTGGAAAGCCGAGGGCAAAAACCTTGCGCATCCGAACTCCCGTTTCACTGCACCCGCAGTCAACTGCCCGTGCATCAGCTCCGAATTTGAAAATCCGCAGGGCGTGCCGATTTCGGCATTCGTGTTCGGCGGCAGACGCGCAAAGTTAGCGCCGCTGGTGTACCAGTCAAGAGACTGGAATCACGGTGTGTTTGTCGGCTCGATTATGGCGTCCGAAACCACCGCGGCTGCGGCAGGTGCGGTCGGCGTTGTTCGCCGCGACCCGATGGCAATGCTCCCGTTCTGCGGCTACAATATGGGCGACTATTGGAAACATTGGATAGAAATCGGCGAAACGCTTGACCCCGACAAAGCGCCGAAAATCTTCAATGTCAACTGGTTCCGCAAAGATGACGAAGGCAACTTTATGTGGCCCGGTTTCGGCGACAACCTGCGCGTGCTCGAATGGATTCTCAAACGCTGCGACGGCGAAGTCGAGGCAAGAGAAACCGCAATCGGCTATCTGCCCTATGCGAAGGACATCAACATTGAAGGCTTGGAGGGCGAGGTCAGCCTCGAATCCCTGGAAAGCATTCTTGATGTCGATAAAGAACTGTGGGCAAAAGAAGCCGACGGCATCGCGGAATTCTATGCAAAATTCGGCGACAAACTCCCGAAAGAACTTGCCGACGAGCTTGCAACCCTCAAAGCAAACCTCAAATAATTTGAAACCCGTTTGGACCGACCGCGAGGCACCTGCCTTTCGGTCGGTTTTTTTGCTTAGATAAACAGTTTTTCAAAATGTGTCTGTAAACGCACCGTTGTGTTTTTTCGGGATTTATGCTAAAATAAAATCGAAAATCATTTGTAAAGGTAGGTCCAAAATATGCGTAAAACTCTTCCGCTTACCGACGGTTGGTATTTTAAACAAGATGCGGACGCCACTTCCCGTGCGCCGAAAAAGGCGGGAAAGGATTTTGAAAGCGTCACCCTGCCGCACACATGGAATGCCCTCGACGGGCAGGACGGTGGCTTTGATTATGCACGCTGTGCGAGTTGGTATATCCGCACCGTTGCCGTGAAACCCGCAAAAAACGAACGCGTGTATTTGGAATTTTTGGGCGCGAACTCGCTTTGCAAGGTGTTTGCCAACGGCAAAGCGGTCGCCGAGCATAAGGGTGGCTTTTCCACATTCCGCTGTGATGTGACCGACCACATTCACTTCGGCAAATTAAAACTCGCTGTGCTTTGCGACAACAGCGAAAATAAAGAGGTTTACCCGCAAACGGCGGATTTCACCTTTTTCGGCGGGCTGTACCGCGGCGTGAACTTAATCACCGTGCCCGATTCGCATTTTGATTTGGATTATTACGGCACGCCCGGTGTCGCCGTGACACCGAAGGTCAATGACGACGGCAGTGCCGACATTACCTTTGACGCGTATATTGCCAACGCCAAAGCGGGGCAAAAGGTGCGCTTTACGGTGGACGGAGAAATTTTGGAAACCGACGCCGCGAAACAGTGTACGGCTACACTGCATCTTGAAAATCCCCATTTGTGGAACGGCAGAATTGACCCCTATCTTTACACTGTTACCGCCGAATTGACCGACGCTGACGGCTTCGCGCTCGATGAAGTCTCCCAGCGCTTCGGCGTGCGCACATTCTCGGTAGACCCCGAAAAAGGCTTTTTCTTAAATGGTAAGCCGTATCCGCTCCACGGCGTTTCCCGCCATCAGGACAGACTGGATATGGGCTGGGCTATCACCGAAAAAGAGCACCGCGAGGATATGGAGCTCATTGCCGAGGTCGGCGCAAACACCATTCGTTTGGCGCATTATCAGCATAGCCAGACTTTCTATGATTTGTGCGACGAATACGGTATGATTGTTTGGGCGGAAATCCCATTTATTTCGAACTTTATGGATAACGATGCCGCCCGCGCAAACACCGCGTCGCAAATGAAGGAATTGGTCTTGCAGAATTACAATCACCCCTCGATTGTCTGCTGGGGCATTGCCAATGAAATCACCATCGGCGGCGAAGTGCCGAGCTTGTTTGACAACCTCCATATGCTCAACGATTTGTGCCACGAACTCGACAAAACCCGTCTGACCACCATGGCCCAACTGTCTATGGTCGAAATGGACAGCAAAATGAACGAAATCACCGATTTGGTGTCTTATAACCATTACTTCGGCTGGTATATCGGCGATGTCGCGGATAACGGCCCGTGGCTTGACGAATTCCACCAAATGCATCCCGATATTTGCCTCGGTGTGTCGGAATACGGTTGTGAGGGGATTTTGAAATATCATAACGACCACCCGCAGGTGCAGGATTATTCCGAGGAATATCAGGCATATTATCACGAAAAAATGCTCGAAACCTTTGCCTCGCGCCCCTATCTTTGGAGCACGCATGTTTGGAATATGTTTGATTTTGCCAGCGATATGCGCGACGAGGGCGGCGTAAAGGGCAGAAACAACAAAGGCCTTGTCACCTTTGACCGCAAAACCAAAAAAGACAGTTTCTATATTTACAAAGCCTATTGGACGACCACGCCGTTTGTGCATCTTTGCTCGCGCCGCTATGTGGACAGACCGACCGAAACTGTGACAATTAAAGTGTATTCCAACTGCGACAGCGTGACGCTGTTTGTCAACGGCACAGAAGTCGGCACGCTTTCGGGCAGTAAGATATTTACCTTTGACAATGTGGCGCTTCAAGACGGCGAAAATACCGTGAAAGCGGTTGCGGGCGATGTGTCCGACGAAATGAACTTGCGCCGTGTGGCAGAGCCCAATCCCGCGTACGAACTTACCGGCTGCAAAGCGGGCGAGGGCGCAAAAAATTGGTTTGAAGGCAGTGAGGAAAGCAAAATGGAAATGACCTTCCGTGACGGGTATTTGTCCGTGCACGACAAATTGGGCGATTTGATGAAAACGCCCGCGGGCGAAAAATTGATTGCGGGCGCAATTGATTTTGTCGCCAAAGAAATGAATATGAGCATCGGCAAAGGGATGCTCTCGATGATTAAAAACTTCACGGTGGAAAAGGTGTTTTCCATGGCGGGCGCGCGCGTACCGCAGAGTCTGT
>JBJEPU010000132.1:0-1770 GCA_051881395.1 Candidatus Fimenecus sp. | reverse complement strand
AGCGCATCGTTTTGCGTTGCACAGACAAAGGCCGTAATTTCAACAAATTTTTCCCCGTCGGCAAAACGGCAGAACAGTTCCCCCTCGTCCATACGCTGTTCTACATAGTAATTTTTGTATAAATCTTCGGGGACATCAAAATCCACATAGCCCAAAGGCTTAATGCCGCCGTTATTGTCACGGTGCTCATCTGCCATCCAAAGGTCGCATTTGGCGAGATATACCCGCAGTCCCGTGCCGCTGTTGCCGAAAATCGCGGACATATCTCCGTTGCCGCAAAGAGCGCCGTCGGGAATGGCATATTTGCCGGAGCGCGCCGGCGGGGTGGTGATTGTGACAGTATGTTTCATATGGTACTCCTTATGTCGAAAATTCCTTCCGAATTCGTTTTTAGTGTAGCATAAGCCGCGCCCGAATGCAAGCAAGCTTCTTTTTCTCCCTTTTTGTACACGTGTTTAACAAAATCTGCAAAAATTTTCACTTTTTGCGCGGATTTTCATAAGATTTCGTATTTACACGCCGCAAAGAAAGTGATACAATATCCGTGTATGTGAGTGGGCGGGCCGTGCCTGTCCGATACATGTTAACAAACCTTTCAAGGAGGAAATACGAATGGCAGAAACAAAGAAACCCGTCGTTTCGAGAAAATCGAAGACGATGGACGGTAACAATGCCGCCGCGTATGTTTCTTACGCGTTTACGGAAGTTGCCGGTATTTACCCGATTACGCCGTCCAGCCCGATGGCGGACTATGTGGACCAGTGGTCTGCACAGGGGGTCAAAAACATTTTCGGCACAACGGTTAAGGTTGCCGAAATGCAGTCCGAAGCAGGTGCGGCAGGTACCGTGCACGGCTCGTTGGCAGCCGGCGCGCTGACCACCACTTACACCGCGTCGCAGGGCCTTCTGTTGATGATTCCGAATATGTACAAAATCGCGGGCGAATTGCTCCCGTCGGTGTTCCATGTTTCGGCACGCTGTGTGGCTTCCCACGCATTGAACATCTTCGGTGACCACTCCGACGTGTATGCTTGCCGTCAAACCGGTTTTGCAATGCTTGCTGAGGGCAACGTGCAGGAGGTTATGGACTTGGCCGCTGTTGCGCACTTGGCGTCGATTGAAAGCCGCGTACCGTTCATCAACTTCTTTGACGGTTTCCGCACTTCGCACGAAATTCAGAAAATCAAGGTCTGGGATTACGAAGACCTCAAAGAAATGTGCAATATGGACGCGGTTGACGCGTTCCGCAAACGCGCACTCAATCCCGAGCGTCCCGTTATGCGCGGTTCGCACGAAAACGGCGACATCTTCTTCCAACACAGAGAGGCGTGCAACAAGTATTATGACGCTGTCCCCGCTGTGGTTGAGAAGTATATGGACAAAGTCAACGAAAAACTCGGTACCGACTACAAACTGTTCAACTACTACGGTGCGCCCGATGCGGACAGAGTGATCGTGGCGATGGGCTCCATCTGCGACGTGGCAGAAGAAGTGATTGACTACTTAACCGCAAAAGGCGAAAAGGTCGGTCTTGTTAAAGTTCGTTTGTACAGACCGTTCTCTGCCGCAAAGCTTTGCGAGGCAATCCCCGCAACGGCAAAGAAAATCGCTGTGCTTGACAGAACCAAAGAACCCGGCTCCATCGGTGAGCCGTTGTTCCTCGATGTTGTTGCCGCACTTAATGAAATGGGCAGAACCGCAAAGGTCTGCGGCGGCCGTTACGGCTTGGGTTCGAAAGATACCCCGCCCGCAAGCGTGTTTGCCGTATAT
>JBJEPU010000131.1:0-9254 GCA_051881395.1 Candidatus Fimenecus sp. | reverse complement strand
AGCATATCCTGCGCGTTGGAATTCATCGGGAACGCGATAACCTCGCGGATATTTTCTTCGTTTTTCAAAAGCATAATCATTCTGTCCACGCCGGGCGCCATACCTGCGTGCGGCGGTGCGCCGTAATGGAATGCGCGGAACAGCGCGCCGAAGCGCTTTTCGACTTCTTCTGCCGAATAACCGGCGAGTTCAAATGCTTTAATCATCACATCGGGGCGATGGTTACGCACAGCGCCCGAAGAAAGCTCCACGCCGTTGCAGACGATGTCGTACTGATACGCTTTAATGGTCAGCGGGTCTTGGTTTAAAAGCGCGTCCATTTCGCCCTGCGGCATCGAGAACGGGTTGTGGGTAAAGTCGAGTTTGCCCTCTTCGTTCTTTTCGTACATCGGGAAATCGGTGATAAAGCACATCTCAAAACGGTCTTTGTCGATAATATCCATACGCTCGCCGAGTGCGGTGCGGATTTGCCCTGCCAAAAGGTTGACAACCTTCGGCGTGTCGCAAATAAAGAACAGCGTATCGTCGGTTTTCAATGCCAAATCGTTTGTCAAGGTCGCTTTCTTTTCGTCCGAAAGGAATTTCGCAATCGGACCTTTAAATGAGCCGTCTTCGAGCACGGTTAAGTAGCCGAGGCCTTTCATCCCGATGGACATGGCGTATTCGAGCATTTTTTCAAAGAACGATTTGCTCATTTTGCCGCAGCCGGGGGCGACGATACCGCGCACGGGACGGCCTTGGAACGGCTTGAATTCGACATCGCGGAAGAAGTCGGTCAAATCGGTGATTTCCAAAGGATTGCGCAAATCGGGTTTGTCCGTACCGTATTTGAGCATCGCCTCTTCAAACGGAATACGGCGGAAAGGTGCGGGGGATACGGGTTTACCGTCGCCGAATTTGACGAAGGTGTCATACAGCACTTCTTCGGCAACCGCGAATACATCTTCCTGTGTAGCGAACGCCATTTCAAAGTCCAACTGATAAAATTCGCCGGGCGAACGGTCCGCACGCGCGTCCTCATCGCGGAAGCACGGCGCAATTTGGAAATATTTGTCAAAGCCCGACACCATCAAAAGCTGTTTAAACTGCTGGGGTGCCTGCGGCAACGCGTAGAATTTGCCCTCGTGCTTTCTTGACGGAATGATATAGTCGCGCGCACCCTCGGGAGAGGAGCAGGTCAAAATCGGGGTGTTAATCTCGGGGAAGCCCAAAGACTCCATTTTGGCGCGCAGAAAACGCACCACCTCAGAGCGGAACAAAATATTGTCGTGTACCTTTTGGTTGCGCAAATCGAGGAAACGGTACGTAAGGCGCACGTCCTCGCGCGTTTCGGTGGACTCGCTAACATCAAACGGCAGTGCGCTCTCGCACGCGCCCAAAACCGCAACATCTTGAACGCGCACTTCGAGTTCGCCCGTCGGAATTTTCGGGTTGACGGTTTCTGCGTCGCGTTTGACAACCGTGCCCGTAACGGAAACCACGCTCTCCTTGTGCAGATTTTGCAGCATTTCGTCATCGTGCAAAACAATTTGCGTCACGCCGTATTGGTCGCGCAAATCGACAAACGCCACGCCGCCGTGGTCACGAATGGTATCCACCCAGCCGGCAAGCGAGACGGTTTCATTTAAGTTTTCCAGTGTCAGCTCACCGCAGGTATGCGTTCTGTATGCCATATTTTTTACATTCCTTTGCGTCAAATTTGCCCATACGCCCAACCGCGTTTCGGGCATACGGATACATTTTAAGAATACAATTAAGAATTATAACATACCTGTGCGGGAATTTCCACACTATTTTTCAAAAAAACATTGTACAAATTGCCGTTTTCGTGTAAAATAAAAGGCACATTTTCTGCGGAGGTGTCGAAATGGACGACCAAAAGAGAAAGAATACCTTTTCCGACGACGATTTTGAGGATATTTTCAGCTCGTCGGGCGAGGACGATTTTGAAGATATTTTCAGCGACAGCGGCGAAGACGCGGGCAATCCGCCCGATACATATGAGGACATTTCCAGCGGCAGAGACGAAGAAATACCCGCCGCAGAGATGGAGGACCCGTATGCGGGCTTTTTTGACACGCCGCCCGTGGCGGACGACAGCCCCGCGGATATGCGTTACCGCACGGCAGTGAATACAACGCCCGACAAAATGCCCTACCGCTATAACGAAAACGCCCCCGCACGCACGCGTGCACGAAACGGCGACGAAATTTATTCCGGTACGGAAAAGGCAGAGCGTCCGCGCAAAAAGAAAACCCATTTGGGGCGCAGAATTTTTTGCGTGATTTTGGTGCTTGTGCTGTTGTTTGTCGGCGGCGCGGGCGCATACGGCTATTTTCGCGTGCAAAAAATTCTTGCGGCGGTGGATTACAAGCCGCTTTCGCAAAATCAGTACATTGCTGACAGCGAATTGGCGTCTGCCGACTATCTCAAAAACATTTTGCTTATCGGCGTAGACGCACGCGAGGGCGAAGAAGCGGAAAAAACCCGTTCCGACACAATGATGCTGGTCACCATTGACACGCGAAACCGGCAGATTAAGCTGACCTCGTTTTTGCGGGATATGTATTTGGAAATCCCCGGCTACCGCGAGGACAAGCTCAACGCCGCGCAAAGCCACGGCGGCACACAACTGCTTGTAGACACGCTCGAATATAATTTCAAAGTGGATATTGATAACTATATGCTCGTCAGCTTTGATATGTTCACCGCAATTATTGACGAACTCGGCGGGGTGGATGTGGAAATCACTGACAAAGAGGCAAAATATATCAACAGCAAAGACCATATGTCGCGCGATGACGGATTTGCATTTCCCGAGACGCTTTCGGGCGGGATGCAGCATTTCACGGGCGCGCAGGCGCTTTGGTACAGCCGTATGCGCTATCTCGACAGCGATTTTATGCGCACACAGCGTCAAAGAAAGGTCATTACCGCGATTGTCAAAGAGGCAGTCGGGCAGTCGCCGCTGAAACTCCTCGATATGGTCGAAAAGGTGATGCCGATGGTGAAAACTGACCTCACCGAGGACGAAATGATGGATTTAGGGCTGCACGCGCTTTCCTATCTCAAATATGACATTGTGCAAATGCAAGTCCCCGTAGAGGACGGCTACAAAAGCGCAACGCGCCGCGGACAGTCTGTGTTGCTGCCCGATATGGACAAAAACCGTACGGCATGCAAGCAATTTGTGTTTGAAAAAGCCGATGTCCCCGCAGACGACACCGAAGCGTAAACCACACAGCACATTTCCGGTTGTTGCGATTGGGAAGGTAATAAATTTGAATTTGTATATCTAATTGTAGGGGTGGTCGACCCGACCACCCGTGGATTTTGATGTGATTTTGCGGAACGGTCAAGACCGTTCCCTACAATTCGCAGGGGCGAACTGTGTTCGCCCGCGAAAATAGATGTGATTTATTACGGAGCGCCGAGTCGACGCCCCCTACAACGACAAAACCTCAATTTTTGCGGCGTTACATGCGCAAAACGCGGTTCAGGCATTTTGCAAGTCAAAACAAAATAGCAAACGGGCGGATGCGTTCATCCGCCCGTTTTTCTTATTCAAAGGGATAACGAAGTCCCATTTGCTTACGGCATACGTCCATCATTTGCATACACGCGGCGGTCGCGTCAAACGGAATAAAATCCGACGCCGTTTTCCCCTGCCGAATTTCCTCGGCCACGCGGGTAAACTCCGTTAAATAATCGGTTTTTCCGCGAAAAATCTGCTTGCCGTTCTCGTTTTGCAAAATCGCTTTGGACGCCATATGGAAAAAGGCAGGCAGACGGATTTTCCCTTTACTGCCGATGATTTTGCAGTCCTCTCGCACATAACAAAGGGACATTTTTAAAGTACATTGAAAACCGTCATAAAAAAGAGTGACGGTTTCGCCTATATCAATGCCGTTTTTGAGTTTGCCTGTGCATTGGATGTCTTTCGGCACACCGAACAGGTTATAACAATAGGTTATCGGGTAAATGCCGATGTCCAACAGCGCACCGCCTGCGGTTTCGGGCATTAACACGCGTGAGGTTTTCGGCATCAAAATCCCCGGAAACGCATAATGGATTACCACATCTTGTATTTCCCCTATCTCACCGCTTTGCACCCATTTTTTCACCGTCAGCGCCACATCGGAAAACCAAGTCCACATCGCTTCGCAAAAATAGGTATTCGTGCGTTTTGCCGTTTCGGTGAGGGTATTTACATCTTGCAAACTGACGCCCACGGGCTTTTCGCACAGCACGGGTTTGCCGAATTCCATTGCACGCACGGCATAGTCCACATGCGCAGTGTGCGGCGTGGCGATATACACCGCGTCTACATCGTCACGGTTGACGGCACTTTCAAAATCGGCGAACGCCTGTGCGCCGTATTGTTCGGCAAATTTCTTTGCTTTTTCAAAATTGCGGCTGTAAACGGACACAATGCAGTGGTCACCTTTTAAAATGTCCTTTGCCGTGGAATGGGCAATGTTCCCGCTGCCGATATACGCCCATCGAAATTTTTCCAAAATACACACCTGCTTTCTGTACTCCATTTCCGTAAAAAGGGGACAGTCCCCTTTTTAAATTGTGCTGTCTAAATTTTGACAAATTCTTTGAAAATCGTACTTTTTCGGGTGAAACCTACTTGTTATTCCCTATATCGTGTGATATAATGAGGTTAATAAAATAGGTTAGTTATACCTATGTATAACATAATGTCGATTATGTTGCTTTTATACAGAAATGAAGAGGACGAAAAAATGTACTGTGAAAAATGCGGTTCGCAAATAGACGATGATTCTGTTTTTTGCCAAAATTGTGGTTTTACGGTTAAAAGCCATCCTGATTTCAGAGTAAATGCAGATAGTTTGCTTACATCACTTGCTTCTAAAGTTAGGATTAACGGAATTATATGGATTTGTATTGCGGTAATACAGATTTTACTTGGTATTTTTGTGAATTGGATACTTCTAATCATTGGAGCTTTGAATTTAGTTTCCGCCATCGGTGATATAAATTATTCTACCGTTATATTAAAAAATCCAGTAGGGATTGTAAAAAAATACGAACCCCTGACAGGTCCGGTTATTGTACTGATTTATAATCTGGTTTTTGGTGGGCTTATAGGTGTGGTAGGATCGATTTATTATTTGGTGGCCGTACGCTCCTTTGTTTTAACCAATAGAGATATATTCGAGAAATATGATTCTGTTGCTCCCTATTGATTAATGCAAAGTGATTTGATAAATTGGGGTTAGCAAAAAATACGGTAAGTAGGAGTAAATGTATGTTTTGTAAAAAATGTGGTGCTGAAATAAATGAAAATTCTGCTTTTTGCAAAAAATGCGGGAAGCCTGTGACTATAACATATGGCATTTCAAACGATGTTCAAAGTTCGGATGTTGATAATCAGCATCCGAAGGAACGGTTTAAGGGGTTGGCAATAGCAGGCTTTGTGCTTGGTATTATAGGTGTATTTCTTTTTCCAATCCTTGGTTTGTTAAGTCTTGTTTTTGGAATAATAGCACTTGCAAATAATCCTCGTGAAAAAGGTGAAATGACCAAAGCGATATGGCGATACAAAAATAAAGCACGCGGATTTGGAGTGTCTTCGCTTACATTTGGAATTATTTGTACTATTTTCTTAATTATATCCATAGTTTTATCAGGTTTATCAGCCTCATTTTCTCCGTTTAATTTCAATTTTGGATCTAAAATTGATGAAGCGAGTTGTAAAAGCATCGTTCAGGAGCATATGAGAGAGATTCACGATGCCTCTACACAACCATTATATGATGAAATTAACATCGATGAAAATCTTGACGAAGTTCAAGTAGCCCTGAATGATAATGGTGCGACGATTTCGTTTAAAGGAGTTCGAATGTTTGATGGCATCTCCCTTGAGTTACCGAACACGATACAACTAAATAAAAAAGGCGAGGTGGTATCTTGCGAGTGGTGCGAGCAGGGAATATATTGCGATAAAGATAACAATACTTCTACTAACCACGAACACAATTCTTCTACTGACGAACAATTACCCTCGCAAAATCTGAATCATTCAAATGATTCCTTATCTGACTCGACTTGCCCTCGTTGCGGCAGGGAAATAATTTATGGGAACTCGTGTGACTGCACTTGGTGTGATATATGCAACGCTTGGATGGGTGGTCATGGGCATGAGGAGGGTGAGCAACCTGTGGATTCAAACTCTTCAGAGAGCCGCAACGATTCTAATTCTGCACAAAACGGAACCGGCTCTACTGCTGATTATGATTACAGCTTTGAGGGAAATAAGATTACGATTACGAGGTATAAAGGCAGTGGTGGCGCTGTTGTTATTCCGGCAACTATTGACGGTAAAAGTGTGACTAAAATCGGAGGTGGATCGTTTGATACCGGAATAAACGATAAAATAAAATCAGTAACTATTCCGGATGGAGTAACTGAAATTGGAGATCGTGCTTTTCGATTCTGTCATGGACTAACTTCTATTACAATTCCAAAAAGCGTAACCAGTATTGGTGATTTAGCATTTGACGAGACAAATATATTATCAGTTTATTTTGAGGGAAATGCACCAACCGGAACCGGATTTGCATTTTATAATCCAAATCATGGTGCTACAATATATTATAAGCCCGGTACAACTGGATGGGATAATGAGATTTGGTCTGATTTTCCCAAAGAAACATGGTAAACAAATAAGGTTAAGCAAACTGATTCACTATTAACAATCTCGGTTGCTCTATTTCGAATGTGATTCATACGTCCCACCCACTCAATTTGATTTTTAGCTTTGAGTTGTTCCGTAAAACCCCCACGCTCAGCTATTTACTTGCGGTCTCAAAATATAAAACGAATCCCTATTCCGATTTTCAGAATAGGGATTTTTTGGAGCTACTGATCCGATTCGAACGGACGACCTGCTGATTACGAATCAGCTGCTCTACCAACTGAGCCACAGTAGCATATAAAATTTTTGCTTGTCGTTTTCAAACGGCTATATCGACAGCCTCTATATTATATATGAGTTCCTCACAGATTGCAAGAGTTTTTTTCATTCGGACGATTTTTTGTGTTTCGGCGTTTTATCTGTACCCTGTTGCGGTCAGTGCAACCGGTGTTCGCGCGTCTTTTTCCTTTTAAACCGTTCGGCAAAGCATTTCGTTGCCAATATTCTATTGCTGTTGGAGATTCTTCGCTACGCTCAGAATGACAAATTGGGGTTTGTGGGGGTAATTTATACGGTAGGGCGGGGGCTTGCCCCCGCTGTTAATTTACATCGACCCCCGCGGCGGGGGCAAGCCCCTGCCCTACCCTGTAAATTCAATTTCGTGCGTGTAGGGAACGGGCATTGCCCGTTCCGTTAACACCCCCAAAAACCCCAATATTTCCCCCTCCTTCATGGTAGGGCGGGGGCTTGACAAATCCCGTTTTACGCTGTATACTGTTCAATCTGAAAATGATTTTCAATTTCAATTTTGGAAGGAAACAAAAATGGCATACCAAACCGCGCAAAGCCGCCGCATTCTCGCGCTTTTACAGGAAAACAAGACGCGGCACCTCACGGCGGAGGAAGTCTATTTTTTATTAAAAGAAAAAGGCGAAACCGTTGGGCAAACCACGGTCTATCGACAGCTTGAAAAGTTCTTTTCCGAGGGCATTGTGCGCAAATTCGCAGGGGCTGACGGCGGCGGCGCGTGTTTTCAGCTTACGGAAAACGGCGAGGTCTGCAAAGCACATTACCATTTGAAATGCACCGCCTGCGGCGCGCTGTTTCACGCAGAATGCGATTTTTTAGACGAACTTTCCGCCCATATTCGCGCTGACCACGGCTTTGTCATTGACGGCAGCCGCACCGTGCTGTACGGCTTGTGCGCCGACTGCGTAAAAAAGGAGAACAACACTTGAACGAACTGATACTTGCCTTACACATCGAAACCGAAAGCGGCGGCGTTTTGGGGATTTTCTTGGATACGCTCACGGATGCACTCAAAATGCTGCCGTTTTTATTCGCGGCATTTTGCCTGATTGAACTTTTGGAGCACCACGCAGGCGAAAAACTCAGCCGCTTTTTTGCACGCTCGGGCAAAGCCGGTCCCGCTGTCGGCGCGTTGCTCGGCTGTGTACCGCAATGCGGCTTTTCGGTTTTGAGCGCCAACCTGTATGCGGGCGGGGTGATTACCCTCGGCACGCTCTGTGCCGTATTTCTTTCCACCTCCGATGAAGCGATACTGTTGCTTGCCGCTACGCCGTCCGCCGCGCCCGATATTTTGAAGCTGTTGCTCGTCAAAGTGTGTATCGGCATTGCGGCGGGGTATCTTGTGGATTTTCTATTCCGTAAAAAAACAGACAGCGACTTGCAATTAAAGGATTTGTGCGACCACGAGCATTGCGGCTGTCACGAGCACAGCGGTGTGTTGCGTCCGGCGCTGTTGCATACGGCAAAAATCTTCGGCTTTGTATTTTTAATCACGCTTGTTTTGAATTTCTTGGTGGAATTTTTGGGGCACGAACGGTTGGAGGCTCTGCTTTTTCACGATTCGGTATTTCAGCCGTTTTTGACCGCGTTGTTCGGGTTTATTCCGAACTGTGCCGCCTCGGTACTGCTTACGCAGTTGTATTTGGAGGGCGCACTGCAATTCGGCGCGGTGGTTTCGGGACTTTGCACGGGCGCGGGCGCGGGGCTGTTGGTGTTGTTCCGCGAAAACCGCAATCCGAAAGACAATTTGAAAATATTGGGGATTTTGTATGTTGCCGCCGTTGTGCCGGGTATGATTTTGCAAATTCTCGGTATATAAAACTTTTCCGTATGCGTTTTCGGACACATACGGAATTTTTCATATTTTTTGCATTTTTTCATTTTCTTGCAACACTTTCGCTGTTGTGATAGTCTATTGTTGTGAAAGGGATTTGAAAAGCAAGGGGGCGTTTGTATGGACTCCAACGAGAAACGATTGCTCAAAGCCGCAAAATCGGGGAATGCACAGGCGTTCGGCGCGCTGTATGCGCTGTATGCACAGGAACTGTACCGCTACGCCTGCGCAATCCTGCGTGACCGGCACACCGCCGAGGACGCAGTGCAGGAAGCCTGTATAAAAGTCTATACCAACATACAAAATATCCGAAAGCCCGACCGTGTAAAGGCATATTTTTTCAAAGCCCTTCAAAATACTGCAAAAACCATGTTGCGGCGCGGCGCATTTACAGTTTGCGGTGCAGAAATCCCCGAAGACAGCCCCGCGCCCGACAATACCGAA
>JBJEPU010000130.1:0-1784 GCA_051881395.1 Candidatus Fimenecus sp. | reverse complement strand
GGCACCCTTTTGTCCGCATTCGCGGACATTTCCCCTGTCAGGGGAATAACCCGCCACTACGCGTACAAATCCAAATTTGTAAAAACACGCACACACGCGCAAATGTTCCACGTGAAACATTTGCATACAAAAACGCAAAAAACACACAGAATTTTCAAAAACACCTTTTCTTTTGCCTGCATTTGTGCTATACTGCATATACTAATGCTTTGGAGTGGACAAGAATAATGGCAAAGACCATTTCAATTATCAATCAAAAGGGTGGGGTGGGCAAAACCACCACCGCTGTCAATCTTTCCGCCGCGGTGGGGGCACTCGGCAAAAAAGTGCTGATTTGTGACATTGACCCGCAGGGCAATACCACCAGCGGCTACGGCATCAACAAACGCGAAATCAAGGCTTCTTCCTATGACGCGCTGATAAACGGCGTGCCGACCGCCGAGGCGATTTTGCACACCAAATTCAAAAATGTGGACATTTTGCCGTCGGACATCAACCTTGCCGGCGCGGAGGTCGAAATGATTGCGCTGGACCGCCGCGAGGGGCGGCTGAAATCGGCGCTTGCGAGCGTTTGGGACGGGTACGATTTCGTCTTTTTGGATTGCCCGCCGTCTTTGGGGCTGATTACCATTAACGCCCTTTGCGCGAGTGACACCTTTTTGGTGCCCATTCAATGCGAATATTATGCACTCGAAGGGCTTGCGCAGTTGATGACCACCGTGCGGCAGATTAAGCGCCTTTACAATCCGCATATTGAGCTTGAAGGGGTGCTTTTGACGATGTATGACGGTCGGCTGAACCTGACAACACAGGTGGTGGACGAGGTCAAAAAATTTTTCCCGAAAAAGGTGTATGCAACCACCATTCCGCGCAATGTGCGCCTTTCCGAAGCGCCGAGCTTCGGCGAGCCGGTGCTGTATTATGATAAAAATTCCAAGGGGGCGATTGCGTACAACGCATTTGCCGAAGAATTTTTGAAAAAACAGAGGTAAACTATGAAAAAAAGATTTTTGATTTTTGCGGCAATTTCTTTGCTTACCTTTTCTTTGCTTTTCTCCGGCTGCGGCGAAGCAGAGCCATTTGAAAAGGTCGATGTGCCCTCTACGGAGATTGCAACCGAAACAGCGGCTGAAACCACGGCTCCCGTAGCAGGGGAGGGCACGTTTACCTTTGCGGCAAGCATCAAAATGGGTATGACCATAACCGAAGTCCAGCGCGCCATTGGGCAGGTTGTCAATGTTGAAATCGTAGATGAGCGTAAGAGCTTTTCCAACGAATTCAGCGGCGTGTTTATCAACTATTCCACCACAAAATCCGTTGTTTTTATGTTCGATCAGCAGACGGAGCGCTTAGAGCAAATGCAGTTCCGCGGGAACACCAATATCGACGGCGCAAATACTGCGGCGGCAATTCAGCTGTTTGACGCGCGTTACGGTAAACAGGCGGTATATCAAAGCAAATATGTAAACCATATTTGGAAAAGCGACGATGTCTATATTTTGCTTTCGGAATTGGACGAAAACAATTATGCAGTGACCTATACGGAACAATCCTATTTTGAGGAACACTATACACAGGAGACCGATGCTTTCAATCGGGCAAGTTGAGAAAGAGAGCGGATTTATGGCGAAAAAAGGCGGACTTGGAAAAGGCGTTGACGCGCTTTTCTTTGATAATGCGGTGGAGGAAACTGCGGTGACATTGCCGATTGATGAAATCGAGCCGAACCGCGACCAGCCGCGCAAAACATTTGACGAAACCGCGCTTGCGGAATTGGCGGACAG
>JBJEPU010000129.1:0-1795 GCA_051881395.1 Candidatus Fimenecus sp. | reverse complement strand
CAAGTCTCCCATAAATTTTCCTACGCCCAAGCCCGCCTCCGCAAAATATGAGGACCATTGCGACATGGCAAGCTCCGAAGCACCCGCACAAAACATCAAAATCATGGCAATGATGAAATGGCGCGAGGTCAACAGCCTGTGTACAGGCGTCTTTTCGTCTTCTTGCAGAGTCCTCGGGAAGGGGAGTGTGGAGAAATTGAACAGATTGCCAAGCGGAATGAACGCCCAAAGCATCGGAAGGACATACCAAACCTGTTCCCCAAACAAACGAATAAACAGTGTAGAAAGCGCCACTACCGCCATCTGCCCCCAACAGTAAAAGGAGTGGAGTAAACTCATATCCGCTTGCTTGCGGTCGCTGGGAATCGCGTCCACAATAGGGCTTATCGTCACTTCAATCATCCCGCTGCCGAGGGCGGAAATGACGGTTGCAATGGTAAGCCCGAAGAATGCAGGCATCACGCGCGGTAAAATGCCGAGTAGGAAAAGCCCGACGGCGGCACAGGTGTGCGAGGCAAGAATGATTTTTCGATACCCGACACGGTCAACCACCTTGACGGAAATGACATCCACAACGGTTTGGGATAAAAAGTTTATTAAAATCAAACTGCCGATAGCATTTAAGGATATGCCGAGCTGTTCGCGGTAAATGATAAATAAAATAGGGGAAAGATTGTTGATAATTGCCTGCACAAAGTAGCCGATGTAGCAAGCCACGGTTGTGCCTTTGTAGGTTCTTTGCATTTTGATTATACATACTCCTTATCGTCCGACAGCTTTGCCGAACCGTCAATCGGAATCGCTTCGCCGAGATATGTCGGTTCGGGTTTTACAAGGCAAGTTCCGAAATCCTTGACGCGTGCCAAGGATTCACGCAGATTGTTTTTGATGTCGGTAACCAATGCGTAGTCCTGTAAATCCGCCGCGACGCCGTATGCGTCCACACCCAATGTGCGTGCAATATATACTGCGCGATATAAGTGGTAGCCTTGTGTGACCACAATCATTTTTTTGACGCCAAAAATTTCTTTTGCGCGATACATCGATTCATAGGTTGAAAAGCCCGCGTGGTCTAAAAAGATAACATCGGGGTTAATGCCCTTGTCTACACAATACGCTTTCATATGGTTGACTTCGTCGTAATTTTCTTTGCCGTGGTCGCCGCTCATCAACAGACGGTCGGAAACACCGTTTTCAAAAAGTGAAAGCCCTGTTTTGACACGGTCCTCCAACATCGGGCTCAAAGTTTGACCGTTCCAAACCGCACAACCTAAAACCAAAATACAGTCCACATCTTCTAAATCGGCGGCTTTACTTTCCTTTAAAATATACGGCTTGGATTTTAGTATTACGATGGCATTGATTGTTCCAAGGCAAAGCGCCACGAGTAAAATAACGGCGCAACATACAAGAAAAAACTGTTTCAGTCTGCGTCGCGTTTGCATAGTCATACCCTCGTTTCGATAAATTCAGTTTTGCCCTTCACGGAAAAAGTACCGCTGTTTGCCGCGATGAAAAAGCTGTCACCCTTTTTAATAGGGAACTCTTCTTCGCCGCAGACGATTTCACCGTTGCCTGCCGTAAACAACACAGAAACAAAAGAGGTACCGTCGGCTGATGCAGTGTATTCTGAATTCGTTTGCACGGTTGATACCGTAAACAGGTCGCACTTTGTTAAAAGCTGTTGTGTATTTCCGTTTTCGAAGCATTTTTCACCCTCGGGTGCTGTGCTGTGTGTCGGCGGTACGCAGTTGGTAACATCCACAGCCTTTTCGGTGTGCAGAGGACGCGGCTG
>JBJEPU010000128.1:0-1797 GCA_051881395.1 Candidatus Fimenecus sp. | reverse complement strand
CCTTGTATCCAATTCATTTTCTCACTCCCTCGCTGTGATTACATTCTATCAAAAAGCGGATGCTATTTCTTGATTTTAAGTGCTGCCGGATGTTATGAAGCAGCCGTCAATTTACAGGTAACCATGCGGCGGGGGTAGACAGCGCCCGACCTGAAAATTTATTTTGTGCGTAGGAGCGATTCACGAATCGCCCGCAAAAACAGATGTAAATTATCGCGAGTCGTCGAGTTACGGCTACGCCATTACCCCTTTGTCGCTACGCGACATTTCCCCTAACAGGGGAATCTCACCGACACATACGCGCGAAATATATTGCTTGCGTGTAGGGAACGGTCTTGACCGTTCCGTAAATCCCTCGAAAAATTAAAATTTGTTTATCTCATCGTAGAGGCGAACTGTGTTCGCCCGCAAGATTTGCTATAAAATTGGGGCGGGTTTTCACACCCGCCCCGTTATCTTAAACCACGGTCACAAAATGTTATTCCACCGCTTTTACTGTAAATGTGTATGAAAGCGGGCTTGTGTACCCAAACGGAATCAAATATTCTTTTGCAGGTGCAGGGCCGCAACTCGCCGAGCCTGTGCCGCGCACAAAGCCGTCCACCGAAACATTGGTGGTGTCCGTGTCGGGCAAATCTTCAATATGTGTAGCTTTGATTAACTGATTTAATGTAAAGTGGTTTGCGTTAAAGTTCAAGTACTTATCCGCCGCCGCAAAGCAAATCCCTTTGCCGTTTTCGTTTTGCAAAACAGCGTAGCGTGTTTCGCCGCGGTTGCCCGAATCCTGCGGCTTGATGTACTTGTGGGGCATATCGGTCACGGTGGTTTCGTAAAGGCCGACGGGTGCGTGCTCCTTGAAATCTGCATAGTTCTCCACAGGCCCTCTGCCGTAATAGGTGACCTTTTCAAAGTCTTTCGGCATTTCCAAATGCACGCCGAAACGAGGCAACTGCGCTGTAACGGGGCAGACCTTGTGCAGTTTTGCAGAAACGGTCATTTCGCCGGTCTTAGTGAAACGGTAATCCACCGTCGCCCGTGCCAACACGAAAATCCCGCGCGTGATGAAGTTGTAGGCGGTACGCACAAACTTGCCGTTGCTGTCCGATTTTACTTTACAGCCTGCAAATTTGGCTTTTGCACCTTCCAACCCCAAAATATCCCAGAAAATTTTCAGGTATTGGTCGTTGTCGAGCCGTCCGCGGTAAATATGCGGCACAAAGCCCGAAAGACCGTCAAGCGGTGTGCCGTTTACATATTCCGCGCCGTCCTTTTGGTAACTGACAAGTCCTTTTTTGCAGTCAAATACCGCTTTGCCGCCTGTGAAAGTCACATCAATTTTGCCGTTGTCAGCGGCAATTCCCGCAACTTCGCGCGGCTTTACGGCGTGGGGGAGAACAGCGGCAGATACCGCCAACTGTTCCGTGGCAATTTCGTCACCCGTTTGTTTGTCACGGTAGATAAGGTCGATGAAAACATCTGCATCCGCACAGTTTAACGCTTCTGCGTTCAGCACAATTTGTTTTGTTTCCTGCGGTTGCAAGGGAATATCCACCGTGCCGTTTTCCGTCTCTTTGCCGTCCTTTACAATCCGATAAAACACGGCAATGTCGTCAGTCGCCTTAAAATAGCGGGTGTTTTTAAACTCGACTTTGCCGCCACCCAAATATTTTGCACGAATGGGGCGGTAGCAAACCTTCATTTCCAAAGCACCGCTTGAAGGCTCACGGTTGGGGTAGAACAGCCCGTCAACACAGAAGTTGCCGTCGTGGATAGGCTCGTTGTGGTCGCCGCCGTAGG
>JBJEPU010000127.1:0-9503 GCA_051881395.1 Candidatus Fimenecus sp. | reverse complement strand
CGGACCGTCGTGCAAAACCACCCAAGTGCCGTCGGTGGTGCAGTGCGTATCGCACTCCAACGCATAAAAGCCCGCTTTGCCGCCCGCCGTAAAGGCTTCGGCGGTGTTTTCGGGGTAAATTGCCGAAAGCCCGCGGTGCCCCGTCAGATGGATTTCCCGTTCGTTATTCGGCACGAGTGCGGAAAAATGCTTCAATTCCTTCGGCTGAATTTTTTGGTGCCGCATACAGCGGTACACCACGCCGCCCAAGGGCGTAGAGCCGATAGCGGCAACCGTTGCCATTGCGAATTTTTGCCCGAGATTCCCCATACAAACACAGTCCTTTCTGCAATTTCGTTTTCAAGTTACCAATCAGTATACTACAAAACCGAAAAAAAGTAAATTTACTTTGTAAGCAACGCTTGAATTTCCTGCAAACGGTGCTTGCAGTCGCGCATACCCTCATTATAGCAACGCTCTAACTTTTCTTTGTCCGTCCCGAATTTATCCACGGGTAGCGCGTATTCGGGCGCAAGCACCACGGCTTTGCCCTCGTCCTGCAATTCGTAACAACGCCGAAGCGAAGCATTATAAACAGTATGACGGTTATCGAGCGTTTCAATGACCTTCGGATACGCTTTCAAAATCCTTGTATACGCCGCGCGAATGCGCTCGGGCTCTTTGACAAAGCCACGCGGACGCGTCAGTACAACCACCAAACGGTCACAACCGTCTGAAAGCGCCTTTTCCACGGGGATAGAGTCCGACGCGCCGCCGTCAAAATACTTTTTACCCTCAAATTCCACGGGCGGCGTGAACATCGGCAATGCCGCCGAGGCTTTCATCACGGTAAAATCCTTGCCGACGATTTTGTCTTTGCCGAAATAGACCGCCTTGCCCGTTTCGGCATCGGTCACCACGGTGACAAATTCGCTTTTGTCCGCGTGGAATGCGTCGTAATCGAACGGGTCCAATTCCTGCGGAATGGTATCGTAAATAAAGTCTAAGCCGAATACGGAATGCTTGTGTAAAATGGGGTCTAACCCAATATAGCGCTTGTCGCCGACATACTGCGTATCGACACGGTAGCCGCGGCCGCGCTGCCCTGACACATAAGAAGCGGCATTGCCCGCGCCCGCCGACACACCGATGATATAGTCGAAGTGTATGTCGTTATCCATAAACACATCGAGTACGCCCACGGTGTAAAGCCCGCGCATACCACCGCCCTCTAAGACCAATCCTGTTTTCATGTTTACAGCACCTCTTTTAAAATTCTTGCCGTTTTTGCAAGCGGTAGCCCCACAACATTCAAATAATCCCCGTCTATCTTTTCCACAAGCAGCGCCCCGCGCCCCTGTATACCGTATGCACCGGCTTTGTCCATCGGCTCGCCGCTTTGCACATAGGCGTCGATTTCCGCGTCGGTCAGTTGGTAAAAGGTCACGCGCGTTTGCACATGAAATAAGAATTCCCGTTTGCCGTCTGTAATATACACGCCGGTAAACACGCTGTGCGTGTGCCCCGAAAGCGCACGAAGCATTTCCTTTGCGTCATTTTCGTCTTTCGGTTTCCCCAATATCCGATTTTCAAGCGCCACCACCGTGTCGGCGGCAAGCACAACCTCGTCTGCCGCGCGAAAAACGGCGCGCCCCTTGCGCTGTGCCAATGTTTCGACCGCCGCGGCGGGGGAAAGGTTTGCGGGCAGGGTTTCGTCGGTATCGGCAACGCGCTTTTCAAACGAAAAGCCGCCCTTTGTGAGAATTTCCGCGCGGCGCGGCGAATTCGATGCCAAAATCAGTTTCATTTTGCCGCCTGCCCTTTTACAAGATGATAGGTTTTTAAAATCCCGACCTGCGTTTTGCTGTCGCGGATTTCATTGCGCATTACCATTTGGAACGCTTCTTCGAGTGGAATGCGGCGCACCTCTAAAAACTCGTCCGCGTCCAAATGCTGTTCGGAGAAAGTCAGATTTTCCGCCAAATACATATGGATAATCTCACCGCAGTAGCCGGGGGTGGGGTAAAGTTTGCCGAGGTCGCGGTAGTTTTTCGCCGCGGCGCCCGTTTCTTCAAGCAATTCGCGCTTGCCCGCTTCGAACGGGTCTTCGCCGTATTCCAATTTCCCCGCGGGCAGTTCCAAGACCGTTTCCATATACGGATAGCGGAATTGTGCAACAAACAGCAATTCTTCTTTGTCCGTCAGCGCCGCCACACATACGCCGCCCGGGTGCTCCACGACCTCGCGCAGTGCCGTTGTTCCGTCGGGGAGTTCTGCGTCGTCCACGCGCAAATTGACGATTTTGCCGCGATACAGATAGTCTTGTTTTAAAGGTTTTTCGGTAAAATCCATACTAAATGAAAACTCCTTTGCATAGATATGAAATAGGACAACCGCTGTCCGTTCGGAAAATCAAAATAGAAAGAAGTGCTTATAAAAATGCAAATTGATTTCACACCGTTTACATATGCACAGTCGCAAAAACTGCTTGCAGAACTCCAAAGCGCCTATCCCTTTGCCGAGTTTTCGGTGTTCGGCAGGACCGTCACAAAACGCGGGATATTTTCCCTCACGCTCGGCGAGGGTACAGATACTGTCTTGTTCTTGGCGGGCTTACAAGGCGAGGACACTGCCGCGCCGTTGCTTTTATATCGCTTTTTTTCGAGGCTGTGCGCCGCCTATTTTGCGGACAAAAGCCTTTGCAATGTGCAAATTCGCCGTTCGTTACAAGGGCGAAAAATCACCGTTGTGCCTTGCGCAAGCCCCGATGCGTTTGAAATTCGCCGTTACGGCGCGTTGGGCGCAGGGTGCTATGCAGGGCTTACTTCGCGCGCGGCAGGCAATACCTTTGAAAACTGGCGTGCCAACGCACGGGGCGTAAATGTTGCGCACAATTTTAATTTTCACCATCAAAGCGTTTTGTTAGATGCCGCCCCCGACCGTCCTTCGCCCTTTGCCTACGCAGGGCCGTCACCCGAAAGCGAAGCGGAAACCGGCGCAATCGTGCGGCTATGCCTGCGGGAAAATTTTCGCCACAGCGTATTGTTAGAGGGCTTCGGCAGGCACTTTTTTTGGTCGGGCGCGGAGGGGTGCTTTGAAAAGAACGAAGTTCCGCTGACCGCCAAGGTATTGGCAAGCGCGGCGGACTACACCCTGTCCGAAAAAGAGGAAACACTTCGCCACGGCGCATTTTGCGAATGGTTCTCGTCGGAATTTCACCGGCCCGCGTTTACCGTCGCGGCGGGAGAATATCCGCAAATCCAAAATCAAGCGGAATTTGACGAGGTGTACCGCGAAATCGAGGAAATGCTGGTGCTGTCGGCCATTTTATGATTGCCCATACGCCTTGACAAGCGTTTTGTAATGCTTGCCCTTTTCCTCAAAATTTTTATAGACATTGTAGCTTGACGCCGCAGGGGAAAGCAAACAGATTTTGCCTTGCTCGGTGTATTGATAGGCAAGGCGCACCGCTTCGTCCAAATCGGCGGCGGCAATGCAGTTTTGTGTTGCGCCCGCGCTCTTTAATGCCGCGACAATCGCGTGCCCCGTTTCGGGCGTGCCGAGAATATTGCGTATCGAACTGTGTTTCAGGTCTTCCACAAAGCCGCTGTAATCAATGCCGCGGTCTTTGCCGCCGATAATCAGCGTATCCACGGTTTTGAGCGCTTCTACCGCGCACAGTACTGCGTGCGGAATGGTGGCGATGCAGTCATTATAAAAGGTAATGCCTTTGTAAGTGCCGACCTTTTCCATACGGTGCTCTATCCCCTCGAATTCCCGCACGGCGGTTTCGCAGTCCGCGTCCGTCGCGCCAAAGCGCTTTGCGGCGGCACGGGCAAACAGAATATCCTGGTAATTGTGCGCACCCGCCAAATGCTCGTTTTCGACGGCAAACGGTAAGGCTTCGTCGGCGCAAATGCCGATTTTTTCGGACGGCACGGCGGACAAGTCCACAAATTGCGCGAGCCCCTGCGTGCCGTTATACAAAAATAAATCGCCGCTTTTTTGATACCATACGATATGCGATTTTGCACGCACATAGCCTTGAAAACCGCCTTTGTAATGCTCCAAATGCTCTTCGTACAAATTCGTGAGCACCGCCACCTCGGGCGAAGCGTGCGTAAATTCGAGTTGATGCGAGGACATTTCGATAACGGCAACCGTGTCGGGCGTTAAGTCTTCGAGTGCCTCGAACACGGGCACGCCGATGTTGCCGATGAGACGGCAATCTTTCCCTGCGGCTTTCAGCATACGGTATGTCAGTGTAGAAGTAGTGGTTTTCCCTTTGGAGCCCGTAATGCCGATTTTGTGACAGTTTGCAAAGCGCAAAAACAAATCCACCTGACAAGGGACCTCAGTGCACTCGCCAATCTCGACCTCTTTAAACGAAATGCCCGGGCTTTTCATCACAAGCGAAAAATCGTTGATGTGCTGTAAATAATCGTCTCCGCAAAGGCACGCGGTAAACGCGTCGGGCGGGACGATTTCATTTTGGTCGGCAATCGTCAGGGGCATTTCGGGAAAATAGGTTCTGATATACCGAAAAGTGGACTGTCCCTCGCGCCCGAAGCCGACCAATAAGACGGATTTGTCACGGAAATATTCAGCAATCGGCGGATACATACTCGTACATCTCCTTCACGGCCTCAAAAAATTCGTCGGGCACATTGTTTTTGGGGTTGTATTCCAGCAACAGATTTTCGCCTGTGTATTCCCCCGCTGTCTCGGCAAAATGCTGTAACAAAACGGGAAGTTTTTTGCCCTTTGCGCGGAATTTTTTCACGGTTTTATGCAGTGCAAACACAATTTCCGACACCGTGCCGACGCATTCAAAGGGTTTCACCTCGGAAAAGCCGCACAGCCCGTCAAAATCCGCAAGCAGTTCGCTGTCATCGAGCATATCCGCGCCGAACAGTTCACAAAGGCGACCGTAATCCATAAACGGCGACAAAATCGAAAAGACAAACAGGCATTTTGCACATTTGCCGCACCAAATATTTTGCTTACTGCCGCGGTTGCAACTGCGGAAGGTTTCGTGATACTGTGGGAAATCAGCGAACTGCTTGGCAATCTGCAATTCCGAAAACGGGCGCAGTAAACTGAAATAGCGAATGTCAGGCACCAAATTGCGCTCGGCGTATTTCGAAAAATCACATTCAAACGCATAGGATTTGGAATATTGGTGGTTGACCTCTGTGCCCGCGATATTCGACTCGTTTGCGCTCGACTCATTCGAGAGCACAATATCCCGCGCGCCGACAAGGTATGCGCAGTAGAACGACAAAAACGCCACAATCGCCGAAAACGGCGTGTGCCCGTTCAAAAAGCCCTCTTGATTTAAGCGTAGTAAATTTTTATCTATCGTGCGGTAGGTGCGGACAATCGCGCTGTCCGTATAGCCTGCCGCGTGCACGGTATCGGTGCGCGCAGGCTGGTCATTCACGGTAAAAAACAGATTTTTGTCTTTTTCATTTTTCAAAAGTTGTGCGGTCACGCAACTGTCCTTGCCGCCGCCGACGGGAATGATGTGGATACCGCTTTGGTTGTATGCACCCAAGGGGCGGTCTTCTGCCGCTTTTTCGCAGACAATTTCCATAAAATCGTCTTTGTCCGCTTCAATGTCGTTGATATAGAAAAATTCCGAAAGACCGCGGAAATAGAGCCGTTTCCAAAAGCGAATATCCCAGTCGGACAAGTAGCCGCATTGCACCTTGACGGTTTTCGGGCACGCCGCTTTCCAATAACTGATAAGCTCCACCATACCGAGCGAGAATACAATCGCCTGCGCGTCGGGGGAATCGGGGTCGTTTAAGATTTGTAAGTTTTCCGTTTCGATTTCAGTAGACGGCGCAAAGGCACAAAGTCCGTCAATCGAAAAATGAAAGGTCAGCTGAACACGCGTACCGATTTTTTCAATCTCGTAGCGTTCATAGGTAAAAGTCGGGTAAGCTTTTCGCAGTTCTGCAAAGGTTTTTTCCGCCATAGAATCCTCCTGCGTATCAAAATCAATCAATAGTATATTATACGATTTACCCCGAAAAAAAGCAAGGTGTGGCGCAAAAATATGCACATAAAGGACAGTGTTTGCGGGATTTGTTGTTTTCCGCACCGCCTTTTTCGGAAAATTCACAAAAAGTTAATATACGTCTGTATAATGGGAAACAGAAAGCGAGGAACGGCGTATGTTTGACATTTTGGTCGCAGAGGATGACTTCAAGCTCAATCGAATATATTGCTCCGCATTGCAGGACGCCGATTTTCATACCTTTGCCGCCTATAACGGCGAGGAGGCAATGGAGTTGATTGCCGAACATCCGATGGATTTGGTCATTTCGGATATTATGATGCCCGGCATGGACGGCTATACGCTCACAAAATATTTGCGAAAAGAATACCCCGAAATGCCGATTTTGATGATTTCCGCCAAAGAGGGATATGAGGACAAGCGCGACGGATTTTTGGCGGGTATTGATGATTATATGGTCAAGCCCGTAGATTTAAACGAAATGCTGTTGCGCGTGCAGGCACTTTTGCGCCGTGCCAAAATCGTCACTGACCGCAAGCTCACCGTCGGCAACACGGTATTGCGGTATGATTCGTATTCTGCGGAATTTGACGGTAAAACCGTGGAAATTCCGCAAAAAGAATTTTTAGTGCTCTACAAATTGATGTCTTACCCGGGCCGTACCTTTACACGGCGGCAACTGATGGACGAATTTTGGGGCTGGGAGAGCGACTCGGAGGAACGCACCGTAGATGTCCACATTAACCGCTTGCGTGAACGGCTACGCGATTGCCGTGATTTGCGGATTGACACCGTGCGCGGACTCGGATACAGAGGGGTAAAGCTATGCGAATGAACAAAATCAACCGTGCCTTTCGTCGCACGGCGTTTTTGGTTTTCTTTGTGCTTTGTATGCTGGTGCTGTTGTTTTTATTCTTGGTCTTTCTGCTGATGCGCACCAGCGTGTTTAACATTGAAATCATCAGCGAAAACACCGCGCTGATTGTGATTTGCGTCATTCTGTTTTTGCTGATTGTCAGCCAAGGCGTTGCTGTGTTTTGGAGTCACCGTATCACAAAGCCGGTCAAATCCATTTCCGCCGTGATTGCAGAAGTGTCCAAAGGCAATTTTGATGTGCAGATTGACACCTCAAAATTCCATGACGAAATCCGCGACCTCGGCGACAATCTCAACAAAATGATTTTGGAACTGCAAAGCATCGAGGTGATGCGCTCGGATTTTGTCTCCAATGTTTCGCACGAATTCCGCGCGCCGCTGTCCGCCATTCAGGGCTATGTCACATTGCTTTCCAACCCTTCGCTTTCCGACGAACAGCGCCAAGAGTATTTCACACTGCTTTCCGAATCCACCCGTGACCTTTCGGGACTTGTGGACAGCGTGTTGAAGCTCTCGCGGTTGGAATCGCAAAATATTGCGCCCAAATCCGCACCGTTTCGTTTAGACGAACAACTGCGGCGCGTTGTACTGCTGTTTGAATCCCAATGGGCGCAAAAAGAGATTGATTTGGAATTGGATTTGCCCGAATACACCTACACGGGCAATGCGGAGTTACTACACCAAATTTGGACAAATCTGTTCGGCAACGCCGTGAAATACACGCCGCCGCACGGCAAAATCGGTGTGCGGCTGTGCCCTGAAAATAGCGGTGGCGCGCGGGTGGAAATATCCGACACGGGTATCGGCATGAACGATGAGGTAAAATCCCATATTTTTGAAAAATTCTATCAAGGGGATTCCTCGCACCGCGCCGTTGGCAACGGGCTCGGACTTGCGCTGGTGCAAACCGCCTGTCAGCTGACCGGTAGCTCCGTCTCGGTGGAAAGCACCGAAGGCGCCGGCAGCACCTTTACCGTGCGGTTGCCGTAAAGTCAAACGCAACATACCGAAAACAGGGAAACCGGTTGTTTCCCTACGATGTCGTTTTTTGTAGGATTTGTTGTTTTATTGATTGACAAGTCCGACATTTTTAGGTATCCTTATATATATCATCCAAAAGGATGTTCGGGGAGGGATACCTTTGGCAAAAACCACTGCTGAATTGATGGACGAATTGCAATATCGAGAACAGCCCGTAGAAGCGTATTGGGAAGACAATGCCGTTTCGATGATTGAAGTCAATTTGAAAAATTTTTGGGCAGATTTGGTGCGGCGCTCCGGCATGACGAAATCGGATATTATCAATAAATCCGACTTCGGTTATGTCTATTTTTATGATGTAATCAACGGTCGAAAAATTCCCTCGCGGGATAAAATCGTGAAACTGATTTTGGCAATGCACCTGACCTTAGAGGATTGCCAAACGGCGCTCAAATACAGTGGGCGGTCGGTTTTATACCCCCGCGTGAAGCGCGACAGTATTTTGATTTACGGGCTTGTGCACCGTCTTTCCGTATTTGAGGTGTCCGAAATGCTCGCGGCAAACGGCGAGGCGGATTTGTAATGTGCTGTACCGACACTTCCTCGCTGACCGATTACATTGATACGACGCTTCACTCAGAATACGCATTTGTCCGCACACTCTCCGACCGCGCCATCGGCAAAACCGAACTCTACCGCAAAAACACAGGCGAATTTTTGGTAAAAATCACTTCATACCACCGAAATGACCATGTTTTTCGGCTGTTACGGGGAAAAGCGTTTCAATCGCTGCCCAAAATTTATGAAGTTGCATCCGCACAGGACGCCTTAACGGTATTGGAAGAATATGTGGACGGAAAAACGCTTGCAGAGGTTTTGGAAAACGGCACATTGCCTACGGAACGCGCCGTTTCAATTGCCTTGGATTTATGCGCGGCGCTGAGAGAGTTGCACACGCGAAACATCATTCACCGAGACTTAAAGCCGGACAACATCATCATTCGCCCCGATGGGCATGCTGTTTTAATTGATTTTGGCGTAGCACGGCTGACCAGTGGCCAAAAACGCGAGGATACCATGAATCTCGGCACCATCGGCTATGCCGCACCCGAGCAATTCGGAATTTCACAGTCGGGCCCCGCAACTGATATTTATGCGTTAGGCGTTGTTTTGAATGAAATGCTGTTGGGCGTACACCCGACCATTGATATGCCGAAACGGCGGTTGGGTAGAATCATCAACCATTGCGTGACGACACAAATTTCCAAACGGTATCATTCCGTACAGGATTTGGAAAAAGCGCTTTCGTCCGTTTCACACAAACGATAAAAATCACAACAGGGATTTCCTTTTCGGGAAATCTCTGTTGTTTTCTTGTTGCTAAATTGGGGTTTGTCTATCCAATCGTAGGGGCGGGTTTCCACGCCCGCCCGTAAGGTTTGATGTAATTTCGCGGAACGACACTTAGGTCGTTCCCTACACGTAGAAGCGAACTGCGTACGCCCGCGTAATTTGATATAATTTTGCGGAACGGTCAAGACCGTTCCCTACGCACAAAATACAATACGAGCGTAGGGGCGGTCGACCTCGCCCGCCCGACTGTCATTCTGAGCCGTCAGGCGAAGAATCTCGTGCCGTATAT
>JBJEPU010000126.1:0-1841 GCA_051881395.1 Candidatus Fimenecus sp. | reverse complement strand
TAGCATATTTTGCGGTGAATTGCAATATATTGCGCTTTTCTGTCAGCCATTCCCTGTATTTGCCGCCGCATATATGCATTTTAGCAAGGCATCTTTTTCGTTTTCGCATTGTTCCGTAATAACAAGCTCCAACAAGCCGTTTAAAGTGTCGCGAATGGCTTTGCCGTCCGGAATGCCCGCCGCTTTTAAATCGTCGCCGTTTACGGCGAGACCATGTAAATCGTAACATTCGTGGTTTTCAAGAATTTTCGAGAGAAAATCTTCCATATGCCGCAGTTTTTCGTCAATCGCGTGGGGCTGTGCCTTCCCGCGGTTGTCCGCGCGTTTGATTTTTATTAGGGCACGGTAATTTTCAACCCCGATGCGGGAGAGCAGTTGTTTTGCCTCGATTTTGGTTTTTGGGGATTTCAGGTCGTGTATGGCAATCCACCCCGTGACATCTTTTACGGTGCTGTTGTCATAACGCAACCGCTTCAAAATCGGCTCAACAATTTTCGCGCCGACCTTTTGGTGCCCTTTAAAATGGTCCGTGCCGTTCAAGTCGGTTTTACGGCAGACGGGTTTGCCGAAATCGTGAAAAAACATACAAAGCCGTAATTTTTCGGTTGGTTCCATGTTTTCGAGCGCGGCGAGTGTGTGGCGGTAGACATCAAAGCAATGGTAGACCGTGTTTTGCGGGCAGTCAAACAGCGCGCGCACCTCGGGAATAAATACCGCAATCACTTCGCGGTAACGGTCGAGCACCGCGGCGGCGTTTTTGCCGCACAACAATTTCGAAAACTCCACACGAATCCGCTCTGCGGCGACCTTAGATAATAATTGTCTATTGCGCAAAATGCTTTCCGCGGTTTCTGTTTCTATCGTAAATCCGAGTACCGAGGCAAAGCGAATGCCGCGTAAAATCCGCAGGGCGTCCTCCGAAAAACGGCAGTCGGGGTTTCCCACCGCGCGCAGAATGCCGTTTTGCAAATCCGCAAGCCCACCGCACAAATCGACCACACCGTCCTGTTCGTTCCAGCAAAGCGTGTTGACGGTGAAATCGCGGCGCAGTAAATCCTCTTTCAAATTGCACGTAAAGGAGACACTTTCGGGGTGGCGCGCGTCAAGGTAGTCGCCGTCCACGCGAAAGGTGGTAATTTCCAAGGGCATCCCGTCTGAAAGCACCGTGACCGTGCCGTGCTGTAAGCCCGTTTCAATCAGGCGGCAATCCGCGAAAACGCGCTCGGTTTCTTCGGGGCGTGCGTCAGTGGTAATGTCCCAATCCAAAGGTGTTTTGCCAAGCAGACTGTCGCGCACACAGCCGCCGACGGCGTAGGCTGCAAAGCCGTTTTCGTGCAAACGGCGCAGTGCGGCTTTCACTTGTTCGGGTGCGAGAATTTCGGGCATGGTGCGGTCTCCTTTTTTGCGGTGTACTGTTATTCTTATTCTACCACAAACCGACACCTATTTACAAGAAAAAAGAAATACGATATAATAATATGGATTTATACCTTATATTCCTCCCTCTGTGAGGGAGGTGGCATTTTCGCTTGCGAAAATGACGGAGGGAGCGTAGGGACGGGTGATTCCCCTGTTAGGGGAAATGTCTGTTTTGATAATGTAGGGCGGGGGCTTGCTCCCGCTGCAAGGTGCGATGCAAATTAACGGCGGGGGCAAGCCCCCGCCCTACCCTGAAAATACATTTCGTGTGTAGGGAACGGTCTTGACCGTTCCGCAAAATCACATCAAATTCCGCGGGCGCAACGCGCAAGCGCCCCTACGAATCGTAGGGAACAACCTTAGTGTTGTTCCGCAAAATCGAATTAAAATCCACGGGCGGCCGAGGTCGTTCACCCCTACCC